>NZ_JAOQIO010000063.1:0-6453 GCF_025567575.1 Paenibacillus baimaensis
TCCATATAATATTTGGTATTGTGGCATAGGTAATTACAATTTATGGGCTAATTTCTGTCTTTTATAATTCTTGCACCACAACCATTGTTTTTTACAACGAGGATCGGTTTCAGAAAAAATCGGCGACCTCTCCCCGGTGGAATACCAGTAGGTGATCGCCGCATAAGCTTTATGATTTTCGTGAATTGTCAAAGGAAGGAAGTATAATATACTGCAGAGCGATGCACGCGAAAAGATTCAATGCAGCCGAGGTTGGTTAATCGAATTTCAATTTTATGAAGTCGTTATTACGCATCGGCTTGTCTTTATTTTCCTGATACCATTTATTGTAAAAATCATCAATTTGCTTGCCGCCCGACTTCTCCCAAAGTGATTTCGCTTCTACCATCGCCTGCTCCGGCGTATATTTATCGCCGCTTACAATCGCTTTTTTCCATAGATCGTTGATCGTATCCGTATTTTTGTTAATGACGACTAGATCGGCCGAAAGCGAAGGAAGAATCGTCGAATCGTATTCGGTCGCGAACGGAAGATTCGGGTTCAAATATATTTTATCCGCCGTTTCTATCATAGTAAGGAACTCTTTCTCCTGCGGAATTTCGGGACTCAGCTTAATTTCGTATTTTTCGCATTTGCCCATCAGTGCCATCGAGCTCAACATGGCAATATCGTTGGTCATCACCATTTCTTTCTTGTTTTTTTCTTTATCGATCGGCTGGGCGCAGCCGTCTTTATCCGTCTTGTAATGCTGGCCCTCCAGCCCGTTCTTAAGCGTATTCATCGTCGGCTTGGATACGAGGAAATCGACATACTTCATCGCGGCCTTCGGGTCCTTCGTATTCGCATTAATGGCAGCCGTCAGCTGAACAGGAAATTTGGGGTTCGGATTGAACTGACCGTACGGCCCTTTTGGAAGCTCGATCGGAATCACCTCAGCGTCCGGCACATTTTTCTTCAACGATTGGTATGTGGCGAAGGTCGCAACCTGATCCGCGCCGCTGCTCTGCGCATACATGCCCAGCTTGCCGTTAATCCAGTCCTGCTTGGCTTTTTCGCCGTTCTTGTCCGTTAAGAAGTCTTTATCCACCAATCCTTCAGAGAACAGTCGTTTTTTGAACGCCGTGGCCTCCCTGGCCTGTTCCCACGTCTTCTCCAACTTTCCGTCCTTGGAAAATACCCCTGTATTTTGAAACATTGCGTTGACTACGTTTTCTGCCGTATAGCTGAGGTTAATCGCATAGGTATCCTTAACGCCATTGCCGTCGGGGTCCTGCTCGCGGAAAGCTTTAGCCACCGCGTACAGCTCCTCTGTCGTTTTAGGGACTTCCAGATTCAGTTTCTTCAGCCAGTCTTTGCGGATAAACAGCAGGTCGTTGGTCTTCATCCCGAGCAGACGGCCGAACTGATAAATTTTTCCGTCCGGCTTCCGGCCCATTTCCTTTAATATCGGATATTGATCGGCCAGCTTCTTGTACTCGGTGCTGTTGTTTTGAATCAAATCGTCCAGTGGCAACAGCTGCTTCTGCACATATAAGTCATTCATCAGGCCAGAGTCGTAATCGAACACCAGGTCGGGTGCGCCGGCCGATGCGAACAGGACGTTGAATTTCTGCTTGGACTCCGCTCTCGGAATCGGCACAAACTTCACATCGACCGGACCTTGCTCATTCAGCCATTTTGTCCAGCGGTTATTGTCCACCGTACCTTCCTCGACGGGCACATTCCCCCTATCATACAGGGAGGAGGAAATGCTTCCACGTTTGCCTTCCCCTTTGGAATTATCGCCGCTCTTTGCCGCGTCTCCGCCGCCGGCACAGCCTGCGAGAAGGGCTCCTGCCGCAAGCATTACGGCAAGACCGGTATTCGCCGTTCTATGAATAGATGTACGTTTCATTTGTTAATCTCTCCTTTTAATATATTCACAAGTCTTGAAGCTCCGATCGTGCTATCCCTTGATCGCGCCGATCATAACACCCTTGACGAAAAATTTTTGCAAAAAAGGATATACGGCCAACATAGGGAGCAACATGACGATTACACCCGCGGCTTTTATCGTTTCCGGCGTAACATCCTTGATGTCGTCCGACTGCACATTGTTGATTTCCTGTAAAATGGTCTGGCTTTGAATCATTTGCTGCACAAGCACCGCCAGATTCAGCTTGGTTGTATCCTGAATATAAATCATGAGGCTGAAAAACGAGTTCCAATAGCCGACGCCATAAAAGAGAGTCAATGTGGCCATAACGGGCAAAGACAACGGGATAACGACTTGAACCAGCAGTCTCAGCTCGCTACAGCCGTCCATTTTCGCCGCTTCGATCAGTTCTTCCGGAATATTTTCAAAAAAGGTTTTCATAATGAGCATATTGAACGTGCTGATCAATCCCGGCAGCCAAAGCGCTGCATATGTATTCAACAGTCCCAGCGATTTAACGACAAGAAACGTCGGGATAAGTCCTCCGCTGAACAGCATCGTGAATACAATCACCAGCGTCCAGGGACGACGTGCGTAGAAATGACTGCGGGAGAGCGGATATGCCGCCATTACGGTAAACAGCATGCTTAAGACGACGCCCACTACTGTAATGACAACGCTGTTCCAAAATGCCCCCAGCACCCGCGTCCCGTTAAACAGCACGCCATACGTTTCCCATGTAAACCCGATTGGCCATAGCGTCACATCTCCTGACATGACCGCATGCGGATCGCTGAACGACAACGAAAAGAGATGAATCAGCGGCACAAGACAGCTTAGACCCGCAAACGAAAGAATGGCATAGTTGCAGAAGTAGAATAGTCTTTCGCCCCTTGAAGCTTTCACTTTGGCCCCTCCTTACCATAAATTTTGATTAAACCTCCGAGCTACCCTGTTTGCCGTGAATACCAGAATGAAGCCGACAAACGATTCGAACAGCCCCATCGCCGAGGTCAGGCTGAACTGCCCGCCCTGCACGCCTACCCGATAAATGTACGTGCTGATGACCTCCGCTATGTTTAGAACGCTTGCATTTTGAAGCACATAGATTTGATCGAAGCCAACTTCCAGAATCCGGCCGAGTGAAAGAATAAATACGACGACGATCGTTGAGCTGATACCCGGCAGCGTAATGTTCCAAATTTGTCTGAACTTGCTCGCACCGTCCATGCTGGCCGCCTCGTACAATGATGGATCGATCGAACTCATCGCCGCCAAAAAAATAATGGTGCTAAAGCCCGCCTCCTTCCAGATGCTCGAGCCTACGAAAATGGTTATCCACGAAAATTCGTCATAAAGAAAACTGAACGTAGACCCGCCCAGCTTCTGGATCATAAAATTAACCGCTCCGGACTGCTCGGCGAATAGCGCCACCACCAGCCCTCCTACAATGACCCAGGAGAAAAAATGCGGCAAATAGACTAGCGTTTGAACCGCCTTTTTAAACCACTGTTTGCGCGCCTCGTTTAATAAAATCGCCAGCACGATCGGAACCGGAAACCCGGCAACGATGCTGAGCAAGCTCAGCATCAGCGTATTGCGGATAATGTTCAATGTCTGGGGATTGCTGAACAAGATTTGAAAGTTTTTGAATCCAACCCAAGGGCTATGCCAAATTCCATCCGCAAAGTTATAGCTTTTGAAAGCCATCACGGTTCCGAACATCGGAGCATATTTGAAGATAGCGTAATACGCCACAACGGGCAGGAACATAAGTAGGAGCGGAAGGTTCTGCTTAAACCTTCGTCTTGCATTCAAGCGATAAATCTCTGGCGATTGCGAATGAAGTTCGGTATCTCCTGCAGTGTTCATATGAGCTCCTTTCGATCCATGAATTGTGCGCACTCTGGATGGCCTTAACTATAGGACTGAACGGCCGAGCTGGCAATCGCCTTGTTTCATTCGATCCGCAAATTTCCGAATTCGGCTGAAAAACGGGAATATACAAAAATCCGGCAATTGATAGAATTCCGCAGTGGTCCGCTCCATACGGAAAAACCCGCTCCTCTGACGGCGCAGCGCCATGGAACGGGTAGTCTCGGAAAACTTATACTTTGCGATATTCGCCAGGAGTCGTTCCGGTCGTTTTTTTAAAAGCACGGATGAAGGTCATTGCGTTGGTATATCCGACATGCAAAGCCACATCCTGGACCGGCAGCGCCGACTGCTTCAACAGATCCTTCGCCCGGTTCAAACGGACATTCGATAAATAATCAATGAATTTTTCGCCCATCTCGTCGCGGAACAGCTGGCTAATATATTTGCCGTTGACCTTGAAGGCATCCTCCAGATGCGACAAGGACAACTCTGGGTTATTATAATTTACCTCGATATACTTGCGCACGCCTTGAATAAAATCGTGATGGTTGCTATGTTCACGAACCCGAGACAACTTGCGCCACGTATCGTCCAAAACGCCGAACACCCGCTGCTCCAGCTCCCCAATTGTTTCGAAGCTTTCGAGCAACTCGTTCAGCGCCGGAATCGCTTCCTCTTTCCACAGCTCCTGCAGCTCGGGCTGCAGTTCCATCATTTCCTTGTATAGATTGTAGAGCAAATAATTGAGCAAATGCAGGATTTCTTCGCGCTTATACAAGCCGTTGTCGATTTCTTCGAAAAATTCGTCCGCATGCCCCTTCCATTTCTCGTCACCCACCCTGAACGCATGTGCGAGAGAGTGGACGGAATTCAGACTTTTATAAGCCACTCCCTGCTGCAGCGGAGTATGGCTGCGTTCGATCACCCGGCCGGTGCCCAGCATCGTCTTATAGCTCAGCGCTTCCAATGCGGACTGATAGCTCTGTAAGATATCCGACGGCTCCTCCATCGTGAAGCCGATACCGATGGTAACCGTAAAATCGAGATGTTCCCGCACCCAGCCGATCACCTGGCTGCACAGGCCGGAGACGGGATCGTCGGATTCGAGTTCCTCACGGTACTGCAACAGCACCCCGAGCCGGTGTCCCGACGTCCATTCCGCCCACGGGGTCAGACCATGCGTTTCCCCCAGTTCATGGATCACGCTACTGAGCACAAATCTAAGCAAATATTGATCCCGCGTCGAATAAGTTTGGCAAAAATCCGAGTACTTGTCGATTTCCAGCACGACCAGTCCGATGCGTCCGTCGTGGCGCGGCAGTTGAAGACGCTCCATCTCCAGCTGCCACTGCTCGCGAGAGTACATCCGGTTGCCTTCGACTAGATCTGTAAAAAATAGCCGTCTCTTATAAAGCAGCCCTTCCTCGGAGCCTTGCCGGAGCTCATTGGCTTGCTCGATCAGCATGTCGATCGCATGCTCAATGAATTTGAGCGCATCCTTACCGAATTCGCTCCAATTCAGCTGGTTTTTCTTCTTGGAATACGAATTCAGTTTGCTCAACATCGATTCGATCGGCCGATAGTTTCGCCGGGTGATGAAAACAATCCAGTACGCACCGGCGATGAAGAACAGAATGGCGAATATAAGGGCTGTATTGTAGACTGCATTGCCCGCTTCGTACCAGTTGCCGTTAATGAGACCCGTATGAATCGTAAATCCGCTGTAGTCCGACGTAAGCCGGATCAGCTCAACGCCGCTCTTCACCTCGGGTGTGTCCAGCAGCATTTGCTCGTCCGTACCGCTGATTTCGGCATAGCTGACGTTCGCATTCGACATTTCCATGATCAGCTCTTGCAGCTTTTTCGTTTTGACATTAACGACAAAGACCGTTTCTACCCCGGTGCGCAGCGGGATTTTCCGCAAGAGGGTAATGACGGGTACGGCAGCGTCCGACCCGGTTATTTCCTTGTAGATACGCTTGGACGTCCACGGATGCTCACGCATCGCTTGATATTCCGGCCTGGCCGCCTCCATCGCAAATGCCCCGTCCCCGAACTGCTCAACCGGACGAATGAAATTGTCTGAGAAAACCTTGCGCTCCTCCGGACGGAAGATGTAGATCGAATCGATCAGAGAGCTGCTGTTGTGCATCCGCTTGATTTCATTGGTCACTTCGTATTCGACAAAATGGTCGTTCAACGAAGGAACGTCATAAATAAACTGGATCAGCTTATGGTTATTGTACATTTCGTTGACGAGCATTTTTTCGATATTTTGCAAATTATAATCAATCGCCTGCAGCACATGCTTGGCAAATACTTCGTTGGCACTGCGTGCCGAAGCTTTGGACTGGTGGTTCAGCATATAGGCCATCAATAACGAAAGCAAAATAAATACGATAAAAAAGACCGGGAGATAATACAACAATTGACGATAGAACCATGGTTTTTTCATAGGAACCTCGTTATAACATAATATAAGGTGGATCGCGAAGCTGTGGAGGAAGACACTTACTTGCCATTCGATTTTATGCCATACGGGGGCAATTCGCAACCCTGAAAATGGAAGAATGCATTTTTTTATACTTTCTGGTTGTGGTGCAAAGCTCCAATTCATGATAACGTAATTAATAATGTAGACATGGGATGGAGCAACTTAC
>NZ_JAOQIO010000049.1:0-5715 GCF_025567575.1 Paenibacillus baimaensis
ATAATTCTAGTCCAATTCTTCTCCAGGTACTCATGTGTAATGCTCCTATTTTAGGGTGTCTTTATGTTCTTAATGTATTAAAATAGATTTGCTAGTCTTTCATCTAACGTCTTATATACGAACTTCGCCAACTTTCCATACATGAAGTATTCGCGAAGACATTAAACAATTCTCCCGTTAGTTTAACAAAACTGACTTTCAACCCAGCAACTTTATCGTGGTGTGAATTATTGGATAAGCGTTATCCATTAGATGTCACTTTAGCAAAAACCCAGAAGACTACAAATTAATTGTCGATATTAATTCACCTGATTTAAAGAATTTCAAATTTTTCTTTATTAGCTTTTCTTTACATTCATCTTTATTTATCTTACTATTTTGGCTAAAGTTTATTTTATATAGATCTCTAATTACGTAGGAACCTTCAGAATAGATAACATTATACTCGCAACAATTAGTATAAAATTCATGTGCGTAAAGTCTTATAGTTCCCCCATACTCAGCTGTACATCTTATACAAACTGTTATTAGATCCAATTGGTCTGTAGGATCCATGTCGGAATCAAAGAGAATAAATTGATTAAATGAACTTTCTGAATAGTAAACGGAAATCGTTGAATTTCTGGGTCTATTCTTACGTAAATCTTCAACTATTTCAGAAACGTTGATTTCAATATTCAAGAATTCCCTTAGTTTCTTGAAAGTGGGTTCTTCTATATATTCATCTTTATAATCATCTGGATAAAAAATAATGGAATGAAATGGTACAATCATCTTTATTTCTAGATCCCAGGCAGTTTCCAACATTCCCCTATTCCTCCATGTAAACGTACTTTTACTGCAAGACCTAGCCATAAAGTAACCAAGGATCCCCAGTTTAATTCTAACTATATCTACTACTCCTTCTCTTCTGAGGGAAGAGCATCCACATCCTCGCGGTACCGTGTTTAGGAATTGGTAGTGTTCTTTCTAAAATAACATTTCCTAATTCATCTTCAAATTTCAGGATGAATAGCAAATATACCTGTTTCACGAATATTTTCATCGTCAAATGATAAGTCATACCGTAACCCCTGATAAACGGATTTTTCTCCCACCTTCTTCTTCAGTATAAAGCCTGTATTTAATTCTACAATCTGGAGGATGGTTTCTTACCATCTCATACGGTTTTCAGCTCCATCACATAATTACTTTACCCCTTAGTTTAGATAGAAAGATATATGTTAAATACTACCACAAAAACAATATGACAAGTTATTGCTTATAGAGAACAATAACCAAACTCCCGTTACTTCGATGAAAAATAAAAATAGGAGCCGCTTCATGCAACTCCTGCACTATCGTATCCGTTCGTAATCAGAGCGGGTGTAAGAGAGCTATCAACTGTACACATGAAATTCAGCCAAACCGTACTTCTAGCGGGGGATATCGCTTCGTTTTTATTACTCAATTAACCCAGGCCATTCTGCTAACGACTTAACGTGCCAAATCCCACCCGGATGACCCATTTGACGATATAACTGTTCCGTCCAACGGTACGTTTCCGGTCTTTGCCCAATAAACACCAGCGGCTTTGGCCAAAGTAATCCTGCAACTTGTGGCAAATCAGTATAACGTAAGCTATGTATTATTTCTATTGCCGAATCGGTTCCATCCGGTTCACTGGGTGCATTTTGTGTGACCGGTGGATTCTGTATAATGACACCAGCAATTTGATCATCAAGCAGCGTAGCATAGAGGGCGACAGCAACCATGTCTCCGTTGGCAGCCAATACCACTCGTTTAGATGATTGGTTTATTCTACAAGCCCTTATTTTTTCTGTCCAACTAAGTGTAGACGATCCACTCAAATCCTCCTTAAAATAATACAAAAAGTCATATCTCATCCGTTTTTCATGCAATTTCTTTGAAATCCCACAACTTTTTATGATGTTATTAGAAATATAGAAGACTTCACCACAAGTGACCTAGATTTAATCTTAAGGCGTTAACTTCACCAGTAAAGGTCTGCATCAGTCCATCTCATTTCCTCATAAAATTAACCTTTTATCTATTCATCACCTAATATACTTGTAAACAAATCCTGAATTATATGCACTCCCCAAAAATACAAAAGTACTAATAGATCGATGAATTTGTTGATGCCATTGGTACATGGCTTCATTATTTGTTCCGTGAATAGTAAAATCATACCATATATAAGTCGAATTTGGCAGAGAATTGTAGAAAGAATGGCGAGTTTCAAAACAACTTGCCATCCCCTCCCATCAGAGTTAACATACACACACTCAAACAATGGGAAGGGGATGGGCACTATGGAAGATTGGTCAGAATGGCTAGTGGAAGGTATACACAAGAGGTTTGACAATTATCTCTTACAGTCGAACATATCGAGTTACAGCCGTAGTTGAAAAGGTTTAGTTATTGTTATAATATCCTGCCCAGCTAGCATAACGCGGCTGCCGAATTATTACGATAGCCGCGAATCTGATGTTTATTCAACTATTGTTCTCCGTTCGTTTCTTGTGCCAATCCCAAAGTGCTATAGCCTTATCAAACACCCAATTCAAGTCCACATAGCCTCGTTCCATGTGAAGTCGAATTGCATCTTCCCATGCGAAATATTGAGCACTTTCAACTTCATTAGCCTGATGGATAGGCTCAGCCTGTTCGTCGATGGCTTCAAGAAGGAATAAGCGGACCTGCTTGCGAACGGTTAACTCTTTTCGCTTGATAGGATATTCAACGTCGCCAAGTGGTGAAAGGATTCTTGATTTTATCCCTGTTTCTTCCAAAATTTCTCGGACTGCAGCGTCCTCCCATGTCTCTCCGGATTCCAGATGGCCTTTTGGGAAACTCACATGTCCATATCTATCGTGAATGAGTAGGACTTGGAATCCTGGCCACGCCTTGCGAAGAACTAATCCCCCCGCAGCACGTTCAATGAGATTCTCTGTCATTGTAACCCTCCTTTGCCAATAAAGCCGAAAGTATGTATCGTTTCCTGTGATTATAAAAAATTTAGTTCTTCTACTTTATATCCTTATTATACCAAATGCACAGATAGAATCGCATAAGGTTAATGAAAGATAAATAGGTTAAGCAAGTCTTCCCATTTGCACAATGCGGCTGCCGATCTATGCCAGCAGCCGCATCTTAGTTGTTTATTGAGCTATAGTATCCCGTTACTTTAATCCCGAGGGGCAAATGCCCAGAAGCGTCAACATGGTGTTATACGAACCCTTACATTCAAGATTCAGGATCAATCTCCTCGAAACTCCTCTATCGGACCGAGGGTCGAATAGCACGATGCGTAAATACGGTGTTAAGCGATGGTTCCGACATCTTGAATCTGCATTAAAAATTAGTTCTTGAATGTCTCTTAACTAGATACATCTCTACAAAGGGTAGTAATACTGTAATTCCGGAAATGGTTAACGCTAATATGAATCCAATCAATAATTTTGTATGTCCTAAATATCCTCCATCAGCCATCATATAAACGGTTGTTGCAAGAAAAACGAAAAGTATAAGTAACTGTCTGACTAATCTCACCTTACTCCATCTAATATCACTTATTCCAAACGTTGAAAAAAGTGATATTGCCAGAGGAAAAGGTTCAGTTAATAAAAAATGAAGATATTTCAATCCCTCATCGTGTGTTGACCACGGTAAATTATAATCATCAGAATAAAGATATAAAACAATAAAAAGAGCTATTCCCAGAGCTATGTAATATAAGAATGAGAAAATAATGTTTTTCATTGCTTTTACTCCTTTTCTCGGCCCTTTCGTCTAATTTGATATTCACGAAGTTCGTAAATACTTAAAAAGTATTCGAGAAACGATTGTAAACACAAGGAATATTCTGCCTATTATTTTTTGAAAAGTTCCCTCCAGTGCCTTCGCTCTTTCACAATTTTACTGGAGTGTCCCCCCACTAGATAGTACTATTTTTCTTTAGTACCTAACGGATAATCTCTTGAAGTAAACTCCCGTTGAGAAAACGGCAGCCATGTCCGCTGCCGTTTCTTAGTGTTCCTTGAGCTATCGTATCCGTTCAATAACTAAATCTTTATTGGTTACCGCCCGTTAACTTCACTCTATGGAGCAGATGAACAATTACATTTTCATTTGAATGTTCAAGGGAATAAACCGACATCGTATCAAGTTCAAATTCTTGTGGTAATTTCAATGACAATAATTCTGTGATTTCCCCTTCTGTCATTGAAGAACGACTACATAATGTACAATGTGGTTTATAGGGAAATTGATTTGTTGAAAATCGAATATTTGACTCGTTTATTTGGTTATGGAAATTATGAAGTGGTACTTCGTCTTGTAGTGAGAAAAAGAAAATATCAGTTTTTGGGAATCGCATCACATCACCAAAAGTGGCTTTTATTGGTTTAGTCATCGAAGCGATTTCATTTAATGTTAGAAATACCTGAGTAGGGTCTTGGTCATATTGAATTACCCCATTACCACTTGAACCAGCAATCGTTATTTCGGCAGGGAGAGACATCCGAAATTCATCTTTAAATTGCGACCTTAAATTCATAATTTTCTCAGAAATTCCGACTGGTAAATCCAATACTACATATGTATCATGTTTAAAATTTTCCATTGGATTAACCCTCCTTTTCTCTGCAATTTTTCCAATAGTATCACAATTCAGCTAATTATCAACAGTTATTTATTCTACTATGCTGCCCGTCCCTCGGTTTTAAGGGTTTATCTCACATATACTCACTCATTCGCAGGATTTTGACACCTTGGTTTTGCAGATATTGTTCAGGAGAGCGCTCATCAAGGATCGAACGTAATTGCTTGGCCATTGGAATACTGTTAAGCAATTTTCCAATATCCTTTTCAATTGTATCTAGTACGCCTACAATCCGTTCAAACTCTTCTAATAACCGCTTGAAGTCCTGTTTCGCTTCAAGAAGAGCGGTAGTGTCACCTATACTTTGTTTAGCTGTAGCAATTAGCTGAGCAGCTTTTTTCATGCCGGTAGAGCCAGCGGCACGCTTCATATGTTTCCTCCAGGCTGTAGTCACCTCGGATGCGGAAAGCAAATCTATTTCTTGCGGAGAAGGAAATTCCTTAAGAGTGGCCAATGATCGCTTGCATGTCCAGTCTTTAAAGACGGAGAAATACTCTGGGAAACGTATGTCTAACCAGCGAATAATCCGGTTCTGCAACCTCACACTATTCGTTATCCAAAATTCCCGATCACTCATAATCGTTTGCAACCTTTGAAAGACATCAGCGTGCCGAGCGAAATCATAGTAGAAACCTCGACTAACCACATCAGCAATGACGAGTGCATCCTTCGGATCACTCTTGGAGGGGGAATTATCGCGGTTTTCCTTGTTTCGCTTGGTGGTAGCTGGATTCACCATGACAACATCTATTCCGATTATGACGTTCTTTAAATGATGCTTCTGCCCAATCTCATGGATCCATCGCTCTAATTTCATATAACCTTCAATTGTATTTGAGAAAGAAAGTTAGTAAGTATGATTCCTCGAAAATTTGTTGCTTGTGCGACATGTGTTTCTTTCGCTATATCGATTCCCACAATGAGGTGAGTCGTGGAAATTCGTTCGATCCGTTGATTTTGACCGTCAGATTGCTTAAACTTCATAAGAAGAGCCCTCCTTGATGGTGTTGGGTTAAACCCTTTGACAAACCCATCATACCGAGGCGCTC
>NZ_JAOQIO010000031.1:0-4351 GCF_025567575.1 Paenibacillus baimaensis
CTGTTCTTAATGTATTTAAATAGATTTGCTAGTCTTTCATCTAACGTCTTATATACGAACTTCACCAACTTTCCATACTTGAAGAATTCGCGAAGACATTAAACAATCCTCCCGTTACTTCAATGAACCGGATGAGAGCAAGGACCTTGGATAACTCCATGTTATTCAGTGGCGTCCATGCGCTGAATGAGTTAATCAGTCGTATAGAGAGTTCAATTTTTTAGTTATTTTTGAGCTTTACATAAACGATAAGTCGCTTTTAAGTTACCAGATGAATAAATAGTACCTCTTTGTAAGTGAGTAACTTCAGTTTTATACTAGACCCATACCATGGTTGAAATATCGCGATATAAATAAAACTGGAGGCAAAATCATGACCATTGCACCTAAAATACACAAGCGCAAATTGGGAAATAGTAACGAAATGTTGTCGACTATCGGACTGGGTTGCATGGGCATGTCAGATATGTACGGAAACGCGGATCGACAGGAGAACATCTCTACGATTCATGCTGCAATGGAAGCTGGAGTTAATATACTGGATACCGGGGATATCTATGGGTCAGGGCATAATGAAATGCTGATTAGTGAAGCCCTGAAAGGTAGAAGCCGTGAGCAGGCTTTTATTGCTGTAAAATTTGGCAGCTTGCGCGATCCCAAAGGCGGTTGGGGTGGTGTCGATGGTTGACCTGCTTCCGTGAAGAATTTCCTTGCCCAGACATTGAAACGTCTGAACACCGATTATATAGATTTGTATCAACCTGCGCGACTTGATCCAGATGTACCGATCGAAGAAACTGTTGGCGCGGTCGCGGATATGGTTCAGGCCGGATGTGTAAGATATATCGGATTGTCCGGGGTAGGTCTGGACACCATTCGCCGCGCGCATTCGGTACATCCTGTCTCCTGGCTGCAAATCGAATATTCTCTATTCAGTCGTAACATTGAACTGGGAATATTGCCAGTATTACGTGAGCTGAATATCTCGCTGAATCCGTATGGTGTACTGTCTCGGGGGCTCCTGAGTGGAGCATGGACAAAGGAACGCTCTTCTAATCCGGCGGATGGCCGCAGCTTTGGCCCGCGTTTCCAAGGAGATAATCTTGTTCGCAATTTAGAGCTTGTAGAAAAGTTACGCAAAATGGCTGAATCCCGTGGCACCAATGTGGCGCAATTGGCAATGGCGTGGGTAATCGGACAAGGAGAGGATATCATTCATCTTGTAGGCGCCGGTAAACGCTCCCAATTGAACGAGAAAAATTCTCAATGGCTTTTCTTCTGCAAGTGCTCAAGTTCACACTTCCTTATAAAATCTTGCTTTATTGGATATCTTTTAGTTTCTCTACATAAAGTTTGTAACTTTCCTCATCGTAACAGACGAATAAAACGTTAGATATTGTTTCATTTTCTTTTAAAAACGTTAAGACTTCGTCTACTGCGGTTGTACATGCCTTATCTTTTGGGAATTTGAATATACCAGTGCTAATATTGGGAAATGCAATACTATCTGCATTATTTTTTACAGCAAGTCTCAAAGAGTTTCGATAGCAGCTTCTTAACAAAACTTCCTCTCCACTACTACCTCCATTCCAAACTGGCCCCACAGTATGAATTACATATTTAGCAGAAAGTTTGCCTGCTGTTGTAATAACTGCCTCTCCTGTCTTGCATCCACCTTGCTTATCACGAACCCTTTTGCATTCTTCCAGTATTTCTTTACCTCCTGCTTTATGGATAGCACCCATCAACGCCTCCACCACCAAGTAAACTTGAATTTGCAGCATTTACAATTACATCCGCTGATATTATGGTTATATCGCCTTTTAAAACCTCAATTCTTTTGATTATCCCATCCATCACATCGTCTCCCATACAATCGTCATTTTATCGACTAACAATATATTAATCAATGTTGAATCATTCCCTGTATAGGAAGTAGTTCATATTTTTGTGGGGATAAATCATAATACAAGCCACACTTATAACACCAATTCTTTGTACTACCATATGCAAGGTGTTCTAATTCTTCGTCTCCCAATCCCATTATATTAAAAGCAGGATTATTTTTATATTCAATAAACTTACTCAATCCTTTATTTGTCGATTTAACATCACTATGAAGTGTCATCCAATCATGAATACAAATTTCCTTCCTTCCACTTCCAATGTTGCTTCACATAAAAAAGGTTTACTTGATGATTTCTTATTCCCAACTTTATAATATTCAAATGTTGGAGGATTTCCAATAGTTATTTTAACAATACAACCACAAATGCAATGTCGATAAAGCAGAGTATCATCAGGAAAATCACTATTTATGTACCAACCAGAATGAGAATCATCTTCATGTTTACAAATGCATCGAATGCAAACATGATTAAATTCCACCTTCTCACTCTTTCTTTTACAAAGATAGCATGTTAAACCTTCTTTCACTAAAGGGTAAGATAAATTCACTTGGTGTCTTCGGATTTCTTTGGGTGATAAGGTAAAGCATTCTTCACATAAAATATGTGGATCATACTGAATTGCCTTATGACAACGATCGCAAAAGATTTCACTTTTTAGACCAAAAAATCTTTTTATTATCACCATGACTTACTTCCCATCGTTTTTTTTTGAAATCATCGTTTTATAAGCTATAAATAATTTTAGTCCAACTGCAGTTCAAACTATTTTTTATACTCGAAAAAATGTATGTCATCATTTGAAACTGTTGTCTTGTTCCCTAACAAATCATAAATAAAATAGTACTGATTTCGATTCTTATTTACATTTGGCTCTAGTCCCTCATTAACTGAAAACAAATATTGGTTCTTTTTTTTAGGAAGTATTTGAAATATAGTCTCTATATCATCTATTTCTACCCTCGGATCGCTCCAAATTTGTATATAATTAAATTCTTCACCAGATCTGGAATCCACCATTTGTGATCCAATACTCAGTGATATAGATTCCTTCAGAATTCTAGTTTTTTCAAATACCACTCTAAAATCATTGATTATCGACTGGTCAATTCCGCGACTGTACTCTTTACATACATTTGTTATTCCCCCAGCTAATGATGTACAAATAAAATCGCCACCCTCATCCATCGTTATGCAGTAATCCATATTATGTATATTTCTACAACTAATCATTTCTTTACCTTTGAAAAACAGGTTCATACCATCATCTTTTTCATCTAAAATTAGTTTCAAGTTTATAATTTTATTATCGCTAAAACCTAATTTGTCGATTAAAAAGTCAACATCATTCTTAGATACCTGTTGTTTGTTTGATTTTACTGTAAAATAAGAATTGTTTTCGTTTGTTAAAAATTTAAAATTGGGCTCAATTGAATTTGTCAGTGTGACATTTTGTGAAGAATTGTACGAATAATTAGAAGATAACAAAATCCAGCATCCAAACACTATAAATATCAGTTTAGCCACTATTAACTTCTCCTTTAAACTGTATTCTTATTTTAATTATTGTTCTAACTTTTCGATAAAAACTCTATGATAAGACTCATATTTATTGGGAAGTCTCTTGCTCAGATAATTCCAGAACCATATTTCATCAAAATCATTCGGTCTGTTAACCAATAAATCAGGCAAAATGTGAAGTGAACCACATCAGGGATATTGTTGATTTCAGCCATATCCTTTTTAGCTTATACCCATGATTTAAGACTCCACCATTTAATCCGAGCATAGGAAGCACTTCGATTGTCTAACAATACATAATAAAATAGGTTTGTATAAGCTCTTGTTCTTAAGGTGTCTATATGAATCACTACCTTCTGAGCAGATTGATAATGACTTTTTTATTGTTGATACTATATATCCTTTTATCCTTTGCTTCAATATTTATTTTGTGAAATGTCGATCATCAGGTGTCGTATGGCCACTTTCCCACTTTTGATAGGCCCTCAGTGAAGTACCGATTGCATCCGCGGCTTGTTTCTGCGATAACGACTCACGGTTTCGAATATCTCATGGCACTGCAATAAATCCAGTTTTAATACCCCTTCTAAAGCCTGCTCCTTCATAAAATCTTAGTGTTTCTTCTTTCTTAGATCCTGTTTGAAGCATCACCTTGTAACAATTTTCCTTCCTAGCTCTTTCTAGCGCATCGGACAAAACAAGTTTTCCGTAACCTCTTCTTCTATAATCTGAATGCGTTACAACATTCTCAATTAATCCGTAGGAACGTGCACTTCTTGTTAAATTCTTAATTATTACTAAAACACAAGAGGAAACAATCTTTCCTTCTATCTCGACTACAATGTAATGTATATTTGGGTCATTGGATCGGCTACAGTAAATTGGACAGAAAAAATAGGGGCTAGTAGAATGAAGACATCAGA
>NZ_JAOQIO010000085.1:0-3842 GCF_025567575.1 Paenibacillus baimaensis
ATTCCGTCACACCTATGCCTGTCAATTGCTCGATAACGGTGCACCACTAGAATTTATACAAGGTATGCTTGGACATGAAAAAGCTTCTACTACACAGATATATGCTCAGCTGCGAGGAGAACGTAGGAAAGAATTTTATCGACGATATTTTTAGGGGATATCATTTGTGCTTCTCAAATAAAGGGTAGGTTAATTCTAACTATTGGAAATTTACACTAGTTAACGGGAGTTTAGTGTAACACAATTATTCCAGATTATGTTATTATATTTCCAGGCATATTCTTCGAACAAAAATATTTTGGCAGAGGAGTGAACATTCTTGCGGATACATAGTATTAAATTATTCACTAAACAATTAGAGCAACTCAAAAGGTTCTACACTTATGATCTCGGACTCCCACTGGTGGAGAGTTCTAACAATACCATTACTGTAAAAGTGGGGCATTCAGAATTAATTTTTGAGCAGACAGATAATGCAGAAGAGAGCCCATTTTATCATTTTGCATTTGACATCCCAGAGAATAAAATTGATGAATCGATAGCTTGGTTAAACTCGGTCGGGGTTAAACTAAATTTATTGCCAAATCTCTCAAATATAGCTATTTCCAAAACATGGAATGCAACATCCATTTACTTTTATGACCCTGCAGAGAATATAGTGGAATTAATCGCTAGACACAGTCTTGATAACGCAATACTTACTCCATTTACAGGTAAAGAACTATTAAATATAAGTGAAATTGGTCTTGTCGTTAATGATGTAAATAGTATTAAAGACTTGTTGAGCACAAATTATTTAATCACCGGATATAAGGATAGCAAAGAAGAATTTGCTGCGGTAGGTGATGAAGATGGATTATTCATTTTGTCTGCATATAGAAGAGTTTGGCTTGGTTCAGAAAAAAAAGCGGATATTTTTAAAACTGAAATTACAGTAGAAGGAGCTCAAGAAGGAGATTTTTCTATAGGACAATACCCCTACCATGTATCATTAGTTAATTCGTCACTAAGCGAAGGATAACGAGAGTGCAGGAGTTGCTTGTAGCGGCTCCTTTTTTATTCCCGTTGAATGGACAGGATAGTCCAAATCATTCAGTGAATTACCTGAAGTATAGATTTAACATTGGGAGGGATTAGTTTGTTGAAAACTCAAGCCGTTTTTGTGGATCGTGATGGAACCTTAGGTGGAAATGGTCATTTCATCGATCCACGCGACTTTGAGTTATTTCCTTCATCTTTAACAGCATTGCAGTTATTAAAAGAGAATGGAATTAAAATATTTGCCCTTACGAATCAGCACAACATTTCCAAGGGGTTAGCGACGGAATCAGAATTTCATAAAGAATTTGAAAGTTATGGATTCGATGCGGCATATATATGTCCCCATGAGCCTGAGGATGGCTGTGAGTGTCATAAACCACAGCCTGGAATGCTTCTTAAAGCAGCTGCTGAGTATAAACTAGATCTGACTCATTGTGTTGTTATTGGAGACGTGGGTTCTACGGATATGCTTGCAGCTGCCGCAGTAGGAGCCAAGAGAATTCTTGTTGAGACAGGCTGGGGTAAGCAGTCGTTGGAAAAATATCGTCATAAGTGGTATGAGCAAGCATCTCCAGATTTCGTTGCGCAGGACCTTCTAGATGCTGTGAAATGGCTAGTTGGCGGCAACTGAAGCAATAAAGAAGTAGGTAGGAGCTTTAAGCTAACGAGAACGATAGTTCAATGCCAGAAGGGCCGCCACGTGGTAGCCCTTCGCTCACCTAACGGGCAGATTTGCTTAATTTAATAATTCATAATAGACGGTATTTACATAGGAACGTACGTGCGATATGATGATTTTGCATATTTATCCATTATAGAGTTGGGGTTACATTGAGTGAGTCTTATTTGGGAGGTCGTCCGCATGGACAAGAATTCTGTTTATGGGAAAAGCATTATAGGCGGTAGTGAGGTTGGTGTCATCTCGGTCGACGACATGGATACGAGTGTTATTCATGAAACAAACAGCTTATTTTGGGATACAAAAGGAAATGATGTTTTAGGAGCAACCGCACTTCCTCTTTATGGAGCGTTTGTCTCAGAAGAAAAATGCCAGCTTTTTGGCGAAGTCTCAGGAAAAAAGATACTGGAAATAGGCTGTGGAAGCGGTCAATCATTGCAATATCTGGGGGAACGCAAAGCATCTGAACTATGGGGTATGGATATATCAGAAAACCAACTCGAAAAGACAAAGCTACACTTGACGGAGTTCGGTCTTTCAGCAAAATTGATCTGTTCTCCCATGGAAGAAGAATGTGGCATACCAGAGGATTATTTTGACTTTGTTTATTCGGTTTATGCAATAGGCTGGACAACTGACCTTGAAGGTACTTTTCGCCGGATTGCTTCTTATCTAAAAAAAGACGGCGAACTTATTTTCAGCTGGTCTCACCCTATACACAAATGTGTTGCTGCAGAAGATAATAAGCTTGTTTTCAAAAAATCTTATTTCGATGAATCTTGGTATTCGCTATCTCTTGGCGGAAGTACGCTAACATTATCGGACCGTAAACTATCAACCTATGTGAATGCGTTGGCAAAAGCGGGATTTGTCATTGAGCAAATGATTGAGGAATCTGATGATGAAATTATGCAATCGCGGGCTAACAGCGATTTTGCAAAAAAAGCGAAGATGCTTCCTGTAACTTTTGTATTCAAGGCAAGGAAACTATAGAAAGACGATTGTTGAGGAGTTTGCTTCGCGGCAGCTCCTCTTTTGTTTATTAAAGTAAAGGGAGTTTAGTTAAAAGAGTTTTCTTAAGGATATTGAAGTATTGCGTTTGCAAATGCCAATTTGAAACTATAAAGCATTTGCATAATAATATCTTTAAAAGGAGTGTGATTATTTTATGAGTACTGGTGTCTGGGTTGCTATCGCTGTTGCAATTGCTGCTGCCGTAGGTTTCTTCGGAAGAAAAAAAAAGAAGAAATTAATGCAATTCTGTTAAAAGTGTGCAGAAGAAATTAAACGATCGCATGTAAATCGATTGTACAACGGGGTACAATTGCTCAATAAACTAACAGCACGACGCTGCCTCATGAAAATGATTGGCAGCCTCGCTCAGCTAACGGAGAACTATAGCTCAATAATCATCAGGACGAGGCTGCCGGCATGAATGGGCAGCTTTGTTGCGCTAACGGGAGGATAATGCAATACAACGTGGAATAATATGGTTGGTTATGTATTCATATAGAAAAACGTTGCTATGGTGTAATGACATAGCGTTGGGGGGATTTCAGTGATAAGAGAAGCAGTGGCAACAGATTCAGAAACCCTAGAAAGTCTTTATAAATTGTTAGTTCCAACCAGTAGGAATATCCATGTTCTTCCCGAAAGAATGGAACAAATTATAGCCGATTCTAATAACTTTTTATTTGTTTATGAAGAAAATGGACAAATTTTAGGGACTGTGTTTTTGACACTTTGTATGTGTCCTGCGTATGAGTTCAGACCATACGGTATTGTAGAATATGTATTTGTTCGTGAGGAAGCTCGGGGGAGCGGAATCGGGAAATCATTATTAGACCACGTAGAGCAAATCTGTGTTTCCAAACATTGTACTTATATAGGATTAATGAGCAATGCTCAGAGAGAGAATGCTCATCGTTTTTTTGAAAGTAGAGGATACAATGGCACTATGAGCAAGGGTTTTAAGAAATATATAAAGGTACGTCCTGTAGACTGGAATCTTGAAATCAGCGAATAAGCTTTAACCACTCCCTTGTTAAGCTAACAGAGAACGATAGCTCAATACGCGGCTGCCGGCATGGAACGGCAGCCACGTTGACGTCGGTATCCGCAT
>NZ_JAOQIO010000056.1:0-3491 GCF_025567575.1 Paenibacillus baimaensis
TACGGTAAAATTACTTGTTCGGGTGATCGTAGAAGGCAATGCAACGGGGAATGCTTTTGCGGACGCTATAGTGCTGGTGAAGGGCTAACGACTGATTGCCCTGCTATTTATTTGACTAGGCGATAGTCTGAGCAGTGGCACTATCAACGTCGATTGGTTGGACTATAAAAAGTAAACGCGTTAGACAAGTAAGGAAATACAATACTCAAATAATGGATGATGGGGGTACTCATGTATAAACGAATCTTTTTACGATCATTTAGTATCGTGCTCAGTCTTATTCTAATCATCACGAGTCTGGCTTCACCTGCGGCGGCAGCCGATAACCCAGGGATAGGGACTACAGGAAGCGTAAGTTCGTATGTATATACATTTTCCGAATGGTGGGACTTCAGAGTTTCAATATGATAGCAATGGGAATATGGTGAAGAAGACCAAAAAATAAAAGGTTATACTCCCGAGATTTAGTAAGAGCGCGACTCTCGTATGTGTATAAAGAACTTTTTGATTGGATCTTGGAAGACATACTGAGCAACGTCCATGCTGTATTAAATAGACGACGATACCTAACGTAGACACGATGAAAGTGAACTGAAAATTATCGATCTTAAGGAGTATGATCCGTGTTAAGAAGCAGAAAGATCCGAAAATTATTAACCATCCTCTTGATGTTTGCTTTTATCTTTCCTTTATTATCGGTTGAATATGTGGCGGGAGAGTCAGCGATACCCTTCAACGATCCGTTACATTCAACTACATCTGAAAACATATTATCAAATGGGAAATTAACAGCTACGGTCGGAATAACAGACAACGATATAAATCCTACTGAAGGTCGGCTCGCATCTTGGGGTTACACAGATGGCATCGCGCTAGATTACCATAACGTAAGTGTAGGATTTGATTTAGGGAGTGCAAAAGGTATAGGGAAAATAGAGTTATTGAACTATACGTCGACAACCCGATTAGGTTTAAGTAATTACACCGTGTACAGCAGTAACGACAACCTAACGTACGTACCCGTAAAAAACTGGACGTTTAGTTCGAACATCGTGAACGGTAAGATGGTGCATACCTTCACCTTTGCAAATCTGACAGCACGATATGTGAAGGTGCATCAGAATATAGCGGATACAAGTACCTATACGTTTGTATTGTTTAATCTACAAACCGATGCAAAAATATATGATCAAAGTATACTCGCACCGCAGATGCCAGCAACAGTAGGAGGAACAGCAAACGATATAGACCCTTTAGCCGGTCGACTCGTTTCCTGGGGTTACACAGATGGCGTCGCGCTTGATTTCGGTAACGCCAGTGTAGGATTTGATTTAGGGAGTGCAAAAGGTATAGGGAAAATAGAGTTATTGAACTATACGTCGACAACCCGATTAGGTTTAAGTAATTACACCGTGTACAGCAGTAACGACAACCTAACGTACGTACCCGTAAAAAACTGGACGTTTAGTTCGAACATCGTGAACGGTAAGATGGTGCATACCTTCACCTTTGCAAATCTGACAGCACGATATGTGAAGGTGCATCAGAATATAGCGGATACAAGTACCTATACGTTTGTATTGTTTAATCTACAAACCGATGCAAAAATATATGATCAAAGTATACTCGCACCGCAGATGTCAGCAACGGTAGGAGCAACAGGCAACGATATAGACCCTTTAGCCGGTATACTCGTTTCTTGGGGTTACACAGATGGTGTCGCGGTAGATTACGGTAACGTAAGTGTAGGATTTGATTTAGGCAGTGCAAAAGGAATCGGAAAAATAGAGTTATGGAATTATACGTCGACAACAAGATTAGGACAAAGTAATTATACCGTGTACAGCAGTAACGACAACCTAACGTACGTACCCGTAAAAAACTGGACGTTTAGTTCGAACATCGTGAACGGTAAGATGGTGCATACCTTCACCTTTGCAAATCTGACAGCACGATATGTGAAGGTGCATCAGAATATAGCGGATACAAGTACCTATACGTTTGTATTGTTTAATCTACAAACCGATGCAAAAATATATGATCAAAGTATACTCGCACCGCAGATGTCAGCAACGGTAGGAGCAACAGGCAACGATATAGACCCTTTGGCCGGTCGACTCGTCTCTTGGGGTTACACAGATGGTGTCGCGGTGGATTACGGTAACGTAAGTGTAGGATTTGATTTAGGCAGTACAAAAGGAATCGGAAAAATAGAGTTATGGAACTATACGTCGACAACAAGATTAGGACAAAGTAATTATACCGTTTACAGTAGTAACGACAACCTGACGTACGTACCCGTAAAAAACTGGACGTTTAGTTCGAACATCGTGAACGGTAAGATGGTGCATACCTTCACCTTTGCAAATCTGACAGCACGATATGTGAAGGTGCATCAGAATATAGCGGATACAAGTACCTATACATTTGTATTGTTTAATCTGCAAACCGATGCAAAAATATATGACCAAAGTGTGCTGGCACCACAGATACCGGCAACAGTAGGAATTGTAGAAGATGATACGGTACCAGCAACAATTCCTGTGATCAATTGGGGTATGGGTAACCCAACGGCAACTGACTATAACAGCCGTAGTGTAGGATTTGATTTAGGTAGTATAAAGGATATTGGAAGAATAGAGTTATGGAATAACTCGTTAACGACCCGATTGGGACCAAGTAATTACACCCTTTACACCAGCAGTGATAACATAACGTATACACAGACTAATAATTGGACATTTAGCTCAAAAATTGAGAACAATCAGTTGGTACATGCATTCACGTTTACCAATCTGACAACAAGGTATGTTAAGGTACATCAAAATATTGCGGATACGAGCACATACACCTTTGTATTGGGTAATCTACAAACATCGGGGAAAGTGTACAATCCACTTACTACTTACCTTTATAATAGTAGGAACCAACCAACGACTGTCTATTACTATCAAAAAGGTATCTTTTATCGAGTTGATTTTACATACGATAGTAATGGCAATCAACTTAAAAAGGTTGTTACCCAGCTAAAATTAGTTGAGTAACCTCTTGTGTTGCAAAACTCTGATGACGTAATTGATAAGAGACTCATCGGATGGTGCATACTTTTTCCTCACTTGTGGACAAAAAACATGTCAGAAGCGATCCCATCGGAACTAGTCCATCCAGCAAATGAATCATTAGTGTCAGGAGCTAGACAATATCCAATTGTGTTGGGGGAAATTACAAAGTAGCGGATAACAATCCAGCGATACAATGGTCAAGTGATCGGCAAAGTACTGAGATAATACAGAATGGGTATCCATGGATTTAGTAACCCCTTCGTGCCACATTATATTTCCCGAAAGAATTTAAACTTCAGTAGATTAATGATGCGGCAACACGGACAGATATTTTGGGTCAAAGCTATAGGAGTCTATCAATAATGGCTATATAAGTTGAACTAAAGGAATTCATTTCCAACCGTCGAATTAAAGATATACAACCTGAAA
>NZ_JAOQIO010000052.1:0-66068 GCF_025567575.1 Paenibacillus baimaensis
TCTGATGTCTTCATTCTACTAGCCCCTATTTTTTCTGTCCAATTTACTGTAGCCGATCCAATGTGTAATTTACAAATGTCAAACCAAACAAAAGAAGCAGTATTTCTCCCGCTTCAATTTAACGATCAATATTTATCAATACTATCAATTCACCTAATATCCAAATATTCCGATTGGTTATTTAATTTTAATCCCTAATTACCTTTAATAATTCTTGTTCTTTGCTGTCTGCAAGACACGATTAGCCTTTTTTAGATGAGTATTCTCCTGCTTCACGTTCCTTGATACAATTTCAATAGCAATCAATTTGATCTGTTTAATGACAACTTGAATCCGACATGTTTTTTCTCTGATAAACCTGTTGATTCATTTCGGAAATCACTAACTCCTCTCTTGTGGTAAACATCAAGCGGATTAACCCCATCAGTTTGGACACATGCCCACTTAGGCTTGTATTTTCTTAGTTTTACAATTTCACACCCGAACAGCCTTAATCGGGATCGGCTGAACTAAATTTTGCTTATAGAAATCCGCAGGAGCCAGATCGTGAATGCTCGAATGGATTCTCCGTTCACTGTAATTAGATAAAAAAGATGCGATCTTCACCGATAATATATCCATACTTAATATCCGTTTCTAACAACGGAATGACTCCGTAATCGTTCGATTGCGGGCCAGTTTCCATGGGTATTTCGTTACTATTTTGCGTTGTGGACGTAATATACTAACTGCTTACACAGGTGATATACCTTCTTATTGTTGATTCTAAGCTTATATTCGCGCTTAAAGATAACTCTTAGCTTACGGTAACCGTAGTTATAACCATCGCCTGCGATAAGCTCTAAGTTAACAATTTCCTTTGTTCTGAAAAAACTAAAAAAGCCCTCAATCCTGAAGGAAAGAGGGCTTAACCATATTTAAACAAACAAAGCCCGCGATCATAACCATAACGAGGCTACTTTTTTGTCCATTCCTTCTTTAACATACGAAATTCGTTAGTGAGATAACAATATTGCCTAAAATGTTGGTCATATCACATCTCGGGAAATTGTGTTAAGATTTGTGTATTATCACAACATTTAAAAGGAGACAGGTAATGGTAGTTACAAAACAACAAAAATTCGATTCAATTGACATCATGAGAGGAATAGCAATACTATTGGTCATTTTGGTGCATACATCTCAAAGAATTGAGGGAAATATGTTTTTAAGAAGCTTTGCACAATACGGGCAAATGGGTGTGCAAATGTTTTTTATTGCTTCTGCATTCACACTTTGTTATTCGTTTGAATCACGACAATCCAGTGAAAAGTCTTTAAGAAATTTTTATTTGAGACGTTATTTTCGCATTGCTCCTGGTTATTACTTCGGTATTATTCTTTATTACTTAGTAACCTCTATTTTCACTGTTGTTTGGGTAAGTGATAAAAATCTTATTAATATTTTAGCAAACGCACTTTTTTTAAACGGTCTATATCAACCAGCTAACAATAATGTAGTTCCTGGTGGATGGTCTATTGGAACAGAAATGTTATTTTATCTAATATTTCCGTTCATATTCAGTTCCTACATTAAACTTCAAAATAGATATAAATTCACATATTTGGTTATACCATTTTTCGCATTGTTTCTATCGTTAATTATTCAATTTATCTTTTATAGTTTGACTAAAAACCCAGGATTATTTATAAATAATGGTTTTATTTATTTCAGTATTTTAAATCAATTCCCCGTTTTTTGTGTGGGTATTTCACTGTATTTTGCATATAAAAAGGGGTTACTTAATAACATTAAATTCGGCACATGTTTAATAATGATAATATTCTTTTCTTGTCTTGCTAGCTATTTAATGCGCCAAAATACATTTACTTTAGTCCATGCTGTAACCCCCTTTATTGCTGCATTATCATTTGTATTCATTTTCGTTTTACTTCAAAATTTTGCAAAAGGTAAAGGCAAACTGCTAGCAAAAATAGGAGTGGTTTCGTATTCGTGTTATTTATCACATTTTATTTTCACATTTTATTTTGTTAGTTATATGGCAAAAAAATTAAATTTTATATATCCAGATATAATTTTAATTGTACTTTACTTATTTACAGTATTACTTACTTATTATTCAGCCGGATTGATGTACAAGTATATTGAACTAAATGGGGTAAAACTCGGAAAAAATATAATCACTTCGCGAAGTCAGCACAGTCAAATAACTATTTCTAACAATCAAAGCGGGAAGAGATAATCGGTGTTATCACATGCTTACAACATGGATAAAAATTCCCTTACGCGGCACGGCAAAGGCCCGCCGCGACTACGTTCTGATTCATAGGAATCACTTGTACTATCAGAGCATCACTGCCAGTTAGCTTCACAAGCCTAATACCGTCCGACCAATTCACTTTGCTTCGTTTTTCTTGTAAAGAAACATAATGTCCTTTGGTTATTACCGCGTGGATAATTGAAAAATTTGATGAATAAGTGAAAAAGAATTAAAAAGCTGGCTTCAAGAACTTATGAATATTTTAGATGAAGCAAAAGAAAATGTTTAACTACATCACCATTTCTGCTACAAATAAACCTCTTGTCGTCCCTTCCCATCAGAATTAACACACACTCAAACAACGGGAAGGGGATTGGCACTATGGAAGATTGGCCAGAATGGTTAGTGGAAAGCTTGCATAAGAGGCTTGATGAACTGGCTTTAACTGTCGAAAAGCAGGAACATATCGCTCCATTAATCGAAAAAACATCAAAATTGCTAACGGATTTGAAAAGTCAAGTGGGTGAATCTGCTCACGGTATTTTGTTGGAGTGGGAGGATGCTGTTCAATATCAGCATTCGGTTGAAAAGGTGTGGCTTTATTTGAGAATGATTAAGGACGGTATGGGGATGAACAAGGGAATTTGTAATGCCCCCGCTTGTCAAGACACGATTCCAGAAAACTTAAGATAAACTCCTTTCGTATAAAAAGTCTGTTTTTTTACTTAAATGAAGGCATGTACCTCTTGGGTGACCAAGGGAAATAAGGCTCAAAGCTGTTATATCTGTGCTTGAACTCCATTCTGAGTGTAATAGATGCTTGCTGGAGTTGCATACTATAGGGATTGGTGGGGTCGGTGCCAGTTGTAATGTTTCATATAGCGCTTGGTCATTTGCTTCAACTCTACGACTACCTGCGGAGATTCCGGATACAAACGCTCCCATTTATAGTTGCGAAAGAAACGCTCTATCCTTGCATTGTGAACTGTGACCCGGAAGGTAGACACTTTGAAAAAAGTGCCCTCCTTCCGGATCATTTGCGTTTATAGTGGAAGTTATCAGAGAGGAGCGAGGTCTAAAAATGACAGATAGTAGCAAGTTCCCAGTGAACCGACGTCGCTTTACGGCGCTTGAAATCAGACAGTTAGAAGCAAGTCCTAATGTACTACACATGTCAGAAAAGGCGATCACGTATTCACCAGAATTTAAAGTAAAGGCTTTAAAGGGTTATCAGCAAGGGAAACCGCCCCAGCATATATTCATAGAAGCCGGGTTTCAGTTGTCGATCATTTGTAATCGTAAGCCCAATGAGTGCTTGAAACGTTGGAGAGAACGGACTTCTAGAGGAACGCCGCGGTAAAGGAGCTACAGGTCGAAAACCTGCTGAAGATTTGTCTGTGGACGAACAATTAAAACGTGCTGAGGCGAGGATTAAATTACTTGAAGCGGAGAATGACTTCCTAAAAAAACTCGAGGTACTAGAGGGGAAGGCAGGGGCTCTAGTGATTAAAATGCATGCGGACTATTTCAGCATCCGCCAGTTCCACATCCGTGCTCAGAATGGCGAGCCATTCCCTGCAGCTATTGCGATTTCGAACGAAAACGATTTTGATCGGCAATCCGCAGTCCGTCCGTACGAGGATCGAACCGAGCACTTCCTTTTTGGTGGACCGAGGTAGTCCCGCGTGCAGTTCTTTGGGTGACATGCGTTTGTTACCAACCCGGTAGCGCTGTTTCATATCTTTGATCATACCGATCACATGTAGGCCTTTGGACATCAGGCTGCGCAGCAACGGCGGTTGGGTGAACCAGCCTGTCCATCAAGACAAAATCCGCCGCAAATCCAAGCTGCAGGGCACGATCCAAGAGTGCTACAACGGCATCCGGTTTCCGAGAAAAAGCTTCCATTCGCCGTTTGTATCCTTGCGAACGTTTGGACAAACATTCCTTCATTTCGCAGAAACGATTGGTAAGTTTGGCGGAACTCAGCATGCAAAATCGATGGGTGCAAAGCTGAAGCCATCCGAACGTCAGCATGTTGTAGCCTCTCACAAAACGCCTGTCGTATGGTCATGAACGTGTGCCAACAATTCTGCCTTTTTACATCGGTTTCGTTTGAGCACGGAGTCGTCCACAATAAAATCACGAACGCGTGTGGCAGAGGTAAGTGACTCCAAGTGCTGAATGATCTTCAAGCTAAGCATTTGGAAGAAACGGCGCCATGCAAACCCCGAATGATTCAAGAAACGGTAGACGACATCTTTTCCGGGTAGTGACGAACGGTGATTGCTTTGTAGCAATTGAGACCAGCTACGCTGCTGAAAGACTAAGTGAAGATGAGCTGGAAAAAGGCAAGTGCCGGAAGGCAAACGACTTTCGAATGCCCGCTTGGCGGAGCAAGTTTCCCAGTTTTAAAGTAGCAAACATGGTTGAAAAGCGTTCTTCACACTTTTCAGATAGATAGTTGTGGAGTAACATAAGGTTACGCACCTTTCGGTTTGGAATGGTTTTCTCGACAATTACCATTTTACCAAATACGAAAGGTGTTTTTCTGTCAAGTGTACTAGTTTTATGAAAAAATGCCAATATTCTCAAGAGTTAAATGCGTTTTTCAAGCTGCGAAACTTGAGTATTGATTATCTTATTTTTTCAATTCCGTGTCCAACACCCTGGGTACATTATAATTAACCTTTATCCAAAACATCATCATTTGGAGCTTTAACGACCAAACAGCATGGACTTAACATGCCATCTGTCTATTCATTTATTCTTTTTACAGGCTGGAGCCTACTCTTCGAATTCCTCGATCTCCAGCCCACTTTTCAAGATAAATAAATAACGCGTTGGCGAGAGGATGGTTATCTTCTCTACCAACGCGTTAAATAGTTCATCATCAAATTGTTCTAGTAAATCCTGCCGCGCATTCATTACTTGTATGATTTCGTTTACTCGATTCTTGATCTGGGCTTTTTGATCCATATCTTTCTCAAGATCTTCTGACGAAGCTTATCTATCTCTAAGGATATTCTGGCATTTTCCTCATTATATACAGTCTCGTCAATGTTATCCCGAAGCTTCAGATTGACCAATCCCTTGAGATCAGCTTTTAACTGTTCGATGCTCTGCTCTACTTTAATCAGCGATTCTTGCCCTTCTCGCTTGGAAAGTATCGCCTCTATGTTGGCATTCAATGTTCGGATAAATCCATCCTTGTTTTCATGCATGCGATTGAATACTCATACAAAGGCATCCTGCAACACATATTCATCGACTGCTTTGGCATCACAAGCTTCTTTGCCCTCGTTGACGTAGGTTCGGCATTGCCATACGACTTTCTTGGATATATTATTGCTGTTCCATGTTCGCTTTTTAAAAATTGTGATCCCTCGACTCATACACAGCATTGCCGGATTAGCTCTCGTGATCGTTGCGTTACTTCTCCAGCGAGTACATGATATCGGTATTTCGTCACCCAGATAAAATGGTATTTGATATCGTACACCGAATGTCCGCCCGTTTGATAATCTACCATGCTCCTTTTCATCTCTATCTACATGATAGTAAAGACACGGTAGGCTGTCAACGCGCTGGAAGCTGCCCGCCTAAAGGCGGTAGGTTTAGATCGGGCACATGGAAACTAAAACGTTTAATCGTTCACTCAGTTAGAAATCATCCATTATGCCGCTAATCATCGACCGGTAACCTACTGGGCATACGTACTCAATTTATATCATAAGTACTATCTCAAGTTGTTCCCATTTCTCTAAGTCGTTCCTATAAAATTGAGGATGCGAATGTAGGATCAATATAAACCATTATCTCACCTTATACCAAATAGACGTTGCGTCGTTTCTTAGATTATCTTTTCGTATACATTTTGGAGTAATACTCTGTATATTCTCCGTTCTTTACCTTCTCCAACCATCCCGTATGTTCTAAGTACCAGCGAATAGTATATCGGATTCCTTCGTCAAACATAACGGTAGGTTCCCATCCCAACTCATTTTTAATCTTACTTGCATCTATGGCGTATCTTTTATCATGACCTAACCTATCAGCTACGTATTTAATTAAAGTTTCAGGTTTATTAAGTTCTTTCAGTATCAACTTTACTATTTCAATGTTGGCCTTCTCATTGTGTCCACCAACATTATAAACTTCACCCGGTTTCCCCTCATGTAAAACCAAATCAATTGCTCTGCAATGGTCTTCAACATACAGCCAATCCCTAATATTCATACCATCACCATAAACCGGAAGATCTTTGTCTTCAAGCGCATTGGAAATGATTAAAGGTATCAATTTCTCAGGAAAATGATAAGGGCCGTAATTATTAGAGCACCTTGTGATATTTACATTTATTCCAAATGTTTCATGATAGGCTCTTACAAACATATCAGCAGCTGCTTTACTTGCTGAATAAGGACTGTTAGGTGCTAATGGTGTAGCTTCTGTAAAGTAACCAGTTGGTCCAAGAGTACCATAAACTTCATCTGTAGAAACCTGAAGAAATTTGGAAGTAAGTTTTCTTTCAACAGTTGCCCAGTGATGTCTGCAGGCATCAAGAAGCACTTGGGTACCTTCAATATTAGTTTCCAAAAAAATCTGAGGATTAGTTATGCTTCGGTCCACATGGGATTCTGCCGCAAAGTTCACGACATACTTAGGGTTGTATTCGTTAAAAATAGTTTGAATCAAGGTACTATCACAAATATTCCCTTTAATAAATAAGTAGTTCTTGTTTGTTTCGATATTTCTAAGATTATCCAAGTTACCTGCATATGTTAGGGAATCTAAATTTATAATTTTATAGCTTGGATGTTTGGCAATCATATAATGAATAAAGTTACTCCCTATAAAACCTGCCCCACCAGTTACCAATAATATTGGATGTTGATTTTGCGCTTTCCTTACACTCACTTGGTTACCTCCACTTAAAGTAATGTTTTCGCGTGTTTTTTATACTTTCTTAGATTTACTTCGACAGCTTGGAGTAGTCAATGCATTTTGGTACCTGCAGGGGTGGAGATCAGCCCCTTCACTTAAAATGGTATTTGCCCTTATGAAGGCTTTCTCCGGTGCTTCAATTGCTGCACGGTGTTGTAAGTATGCTTGTCATATGGGTCTCAAAACATCAGTTGTTTAGTCCCCAGCGGTATGCAAGATGCGTATCAGTTTTCAATACAGCGCAACGGCCAGGGTACTGTAATTCTTCTAATTCTGTACGCCTCTATTCAAATATGGGTTTGTTCGATTCCCAATATACTAAAGACACATTTTCATTTTAAGTAGTAATGGCTCTTTTGATAGTATAATTTCACATTTTTACGAAGTGATTTTTTATAATAAATTCTGTTCTGCTAAAGTTTTCAAGCATTTATCCTTATCAGATAGTAAAATTTCATTAATACCATCAGTCGGCCAAGCTATTCCAATCTCGGGATCATTCCAGAGAAGTCCACTCTCATATTCAGGATGGTAAAAGTCAGTACACTTATAAACAAACTCAGCTTCATCTGATAGAACAAGAAAACCATGAGCGAATCCTTCAGGAACATAAAATTGTTTGTTATTTTCAGCCGAAAGCACTATCCCATGCCATTTTTTATAGGTCGCTGATTCTTTCCTCAAATCAACTGCTACATCGAATACTTCTCCCGACAACACACGTACTAGCTTGCCTTGTTGGTGCTGTGTTTGAAAATGAAGGCCCCTTAGTACACCTTTACGGGATTTAGATTGATTATCCTGTACGAATAACATATCCAACCCTGCAGATTTGAAATCATTGTAATTATAAGTTTCCATAAAATAACCCCGAGAATCACCAAATAATTTTGGCTCTACAATGATTAAATCTGGGATATCTGTTTGAATAAAATTAAAATTGCCCACAATATCCTCCTTGGCTTTGATTATAATTATTACATTTCCATTTTAGTTGAATTCTTCCGCTACCTGGACTAGATACTTACCATATTCAGATTTCAAAAGTGGTTTTGCCAATTCAAGTAACTGCTTTTTGGTGATATAGTTTTGTTTATATGCAATTTCTTCAATACATGCAATATACAGACCTTGGCGTTTTTGCACAGCCTCTACAAAATTACCAGCTTCCAACATCATATCGTGAGTACCAGTATCCATCCAAGCCATACCTCTTCCTAACAATTTCACATTGAGTTTCCCTCTAATCAAATACTCATTATTAACTTCAGTAATTTCCAACTCTCCCCGAGCTGAAGGTTTTATACTTTTTGCAATATCTACTACCTCTTTATCATAAAAATAAAGTCCAGGTACTGCATAGTGTGATTTAGGTTTAACAGGTTTTTCTTCTATAGAAAGTACTTTTCCAGAACTATTATAATCTATTACTCCATAATCTTGAGGATTTTTGACAAAGTACCCGAATATCGTAGCACCATCAGTCAAATCTGCCGCTTCTTTGAGAACTCGTCCAAAACTCTGTCCATAGAATATGTTATCACCTAGAATTAAAGATACTGTATCATCTCCGATAAACTTCTCACCAATAATAAATGCTTCTGCTAGTCCGTTAGGCAGTGCTTGAACGGCATAAGAAATGTTCAAACCTAAAAAAGACCCATCCCCAAATAATTCTTCGAATACCTTGATGTCTCTAGGAGTGGATATGATTAATATCTCCTTTATACCGGCAAGCATTAATACAGATAATGGATAATATATCATCGGTTTATCATACACTGGAATGATTTGCTTTGAAATAGCCTTAGTTACAGGGTATAGTCTAGTCCCAGAACCCCCTGCCAATATTATTCCTTTCATGACTGACTCCTTCCATGTAAATCCTAATCTTATATTATAATTCTAATAAATCAAAATTCTATCATACGATATTTTATCAGATTAACCTTATAAATACTACTGTTATATGCTACCTAGCTTACACTCTTTGTTCATGCCGATATAATTTATAAAAATAATGAAATTTAAGCTTAAGCAATTGAAATGAGTTGGTACCATAACTTTTTTATGATAATATACTTTTCAGTACATGTAAAAGGAGAATCAGAATCTCAATGTCCACTAAACATCAATATTCTATAAAAAGGACTGACTCGTCAACACAAAATGGCTCAATTCTTTTTTGGTTAGTATCTTCACTTATTACCTTATTTTTATTTTGGGCCCCCTTCCAAAAAGCCCTATTCAACGGAAACACCTTTGATTTCGAAAGACCCTTATATAGTTCATTCATTTGGGGTTCCATTATTCTTTTTTTATTATCTATTTACTTGTTTTATAACTGGAAATTTAAGCATACATCGGATCTATTAAGCTTAGCTATTTGGTTAGTACCATTAAGTTTTATAATCTCATTAGTTTCTGCCGCATCATCATACTACGCTGTTAATATCATGTACATTCAGTTGATTTATGTTATTTTCTTTTTACTCGGTATTTATATTAGTAGAAGTGACCTTGGTGTAACTATCTTACGAGGCGCTTTATTCGCCTCAGGTTACTTTGTTGTAATTTTCGGATTGTTTAACTGGTTTGGCAACAAAGAAGGCATATTTAATGTTGTCAAGTGGTTCGCTGGCGATACGTCAGGTCTTGGTTTTTATAGAGATGCGGTTATGACAGATGCTAATGGCGTTCGTCTTACATCAGTGTTTCAGTATGCGAACTCTTATGCTGCTTTTCTAATAGCATTTCTACTGTGCTCTCTATATATGGTAGTGACCTCAAAAAAATGGTTTATCACACTTGTTCATAGCTTTATGACTGTAACTATCATTGTTTCCTTTTTCCTCACGCTTTCCAGAGGTGGACTCGTTGTTCTGCCTGTTGTGTTATTATTGATTCTCCCCTTTTTAAAGCCTTATAAACAAATTTTGTTTATAATTCATTTATTCGTATCCTTCATCGTTTCCTTACTAATTTTAAGCAAAGTAACAACAATAGGAATTGAACTTAGTCAGCAATATACATCTTCACTTTCCTTACAAGGATGGTCAATTTTGATCGTTGCTGCTTTAATTAGCGCTGGAATCTCCTTTTGTATACAACATTATGTATCAGGCTTCATTGAGAAAAGATTAGCTAAATTCGATAATAAACGTTTCTCTAACCTCATCATACCTTTGGTAGCTTTAGTCGTAGGTACGATCAGTGTAGTCCTTATCTTTCAAGATACCGGGTTCACCAAGCTTTTACCTGAGAATATCAAAATCCGTTTAGAAAACATTAATTTCCAGCAGCATAGTGTACTGGAAAGAGGAACTTTCTATGCTGATGCAATTAAATTATATAAAGACTATCCTATTCTCGGTGCAGGTGGCGGCGCTTGGTCCGCATTATATGAGAAATATCAAAATAATCCCTATGTTAGCCGTCAAGCCCACAATTTCTTCCTTCAATATTTAGTTGAAGTGGGCGCCCTTGGGTTTCTTATATTGTTGTTAGTTATTGGAGCGACATATTATTTTTTTATTACCAAATTCATCACAAACAAATCCGAAACAGACGAATTCCGCTTTGTTTTCTATATTCTCACAATTTCGTTACTTGTTCACAGTATGATTGACTTTGACTTAAGCTATGTATATTTAGGGGTTCTTGTATTCTTATCCTTAGGAGCCATGGTTTCTAAAATCGATATCGGACAATTGAATACAAAATGGAGTGTGGTTGAGAAATATCGTTGGATTTATCCGTCAATTTTGCTAGTGATCTCCTTGATTATGTTCTTTAACTCTGCACAGTTACTTAACGCTAACACAAATTTCAGAAATGCTGTGTCCATGGCTCAAGAAAATAAAAATATCAATGAAGTGTTTGTTCCGCTAAATAATGCTCTTACGCAGCATCCCAACCACCCTGATTATGCATCCTACAAAGTTGATATACTCTTACAAGCCTACAACCAGACTAAAGACGAAAGATATTACAGTGATGCTGTCAATTTGGTTCAAACTGCACGAAGCAAAGAACCGTTCAATCGATATTTAATTGAAAAGGAAATTTATACATTAACGATTAAAGAACAGTTGTCTCAAACTTTAAAGCTTGTCGAAACTGAAATCAGCAATTTCCCATGGGATATTTCATTGTATGAAAAAGCAATATCTCTTAACTTTGATTTGGGGAACAAAGCTCGAGTTGATAAAAATAACACTTTAAAAGATCAATACTGGAATCAGGCGATTGAAACTTATAACAAGATCCAGACCAAGACCAAACAACTAGAGTCCCTCCCTAAGGAACAAGCACAAGGTCGCGCATTTGGATTAACCAAGAATATCGCTTTAACATTAGGCCAGATCTATTATATTAATGCCAACTATTCAGCGGCTGAAGGCTTCCTCAAGTTCGGATTAGCTGATCAGTTTGATGATCAAAACAATTTGCAAATGGCAAGATGGTACCTGGCTTCCTTACAAAAGCAAAACAAAACGGATCAACCCCTGTATGACAAGCTCATTGCCAAGGATCCCAAAGAACGTGATGAGATAAATAAGCTGGTCAACGCAACTTTCTAGCACCAATTACGTCCTATTATTTGGAAGCAATGTTTTTTAACAAAATACTACCATAGCTAGCTATTAGATGGTAAGATGTAGATTGTATTTTCAATAATACAGTAAGTATTTTTTATTCTGATTTAACAAAGGCTCCAGCCTTGTTATAATACAGTCTTCGCTGGAAGGGAGGTGAATCGAGAATGGCGAATTTGAATTTGCAAGACCTTACAAACAGAGGAACAAATAGGAGGAATACTGTGTTAAATCGTACTTTCGTTAAGAAAATATCTGCAATGCTTTCTTTAATGCTTATTATTGCAATCATGGTTCCAGTATTGGCATTTGCTGCAACAGCAGGCTTTTCAACTGCCAAATATGAATACGGAAATGTTACAGGTTCTGTATATTCCGATGTTTATGCAGTCGGTGCTGGGGATTCAGTGTATGTTTATGTATATAGCGGTGGTAGTATTGTTACCTCAACAACTGCTACATACGATACTTACAGCGATGGTAAATACTATTATAACTTTAATGCGTCTGCCATTGGATACAACACTTTAGATCTAGTTACAAAAGTTACTTACAACAATACTGTATCAGATCTTGCTACCCTAACTGTTAACAGAGTTATCACTGGTAATAACAGCAATGGCGGTGGCGGTGGCGGTGGTGGCGGTTCCAGCATAAGCAACGGTGCAATTTCCGTTTCCAGTGATGGTTTCGTTGACCCCAACACTTTATCTACTGCTTTGACAGCTGGTGACATTACATTGAAGCTTTCAGGTACTGTTGCTTTGCTTCCTGCTTCTTCTCTGGTAGGAAATGGTTCCAAAACAATTACAGTTACTAATGACTTCGGTACTTATGTATTGCCGGTTTCCGTTTTCAAATTGGAAGCTCTTGCTAAAGCATTGAATATTGAAGTTAAAGATTTGAAAATTAAAGTTACAATTGCAAAAGCTGATTCCACTACATCTGATGCTGTTAAAGCAGCAGCAACTGCAGTAGGCGGAACTCAATTGGCTGATGCTGTAGACTTTAATGTTGTTGGTATTGACAAAGACGGTAAAACAACATCGGTTGACTTCGGTAAAACTTATGTTTCCCGTTCAGTTAATGTTTCCAAAGCTGTTGATGCTTCCAAAACAACTGGTGTTCTGTACAACGAAACAACGAAGAAAGTAAGCTTTGTTCCAGCTACTTTCACAACTGTTGATGGTAAAAACGTTGCTAACATCAAACGTAATGGTAACAGTATCTATACTGTTGTTGAATCCAACAAAAGCTTCGCTGATATTGCTTCCCATTGGTCCAAAACCGATGTTGAGCTTCTTGCTAACAAGCTTGTAGTAGAAGGCTCTACAGATACAACTTTCGAACCAGAACGCAACATCACTCGTGCTGAATTTGCAGCATTGGCAGTTCGTTCCCTTGGTTTAACTTCTGCTGCACCTGCTAGCACATTCAGCGACGTGAAGTCTGATGCTTGGTATGCAAGCTCCGTAGCAACAGCTACTTATGCAGGCATTATCAATGGCTACGAAGACAACACATTCCGTCCTGATGCTCAAATCACTCGTGAAGAGTTGGCTGCTATCGTGATTCGTGCGATGGACTATGCTAGCATCAGCACTAATGTAACAGATCCACAATCCGTATTGAGCAAGTTCAAAGATTCCAACAAAATCGTATGGGCTCAAAAAGAAATCGCTGCTGCAGTAAACGCTGGTATTATCAATGGTTTGACTGATGATACAATCGGTTCCGCAAGCAAAGCTACTCGTGCACAATCTGCAACGATGTTGAAGCGTTTCTTGAGTACAGCTAACTTCATTAACTAGTTTTAATCAAATGGGACTCGATACTTCGGTATCGGGTCTTTTTTGTATGCTTATAAGATAAACTCTTGATAGACCCTTGCCCAATCAGTCTAAGGCTTCGGGTCACATTCATAGCCCGCCATCTATCATTTAATTAAATTTTATAAAAGTATTTTTCCTCCTATAGTATGATATCATAAAGATAGAAGTTTTATTGGGGAGGATTCTGATGTTAGAACATGCCAATGTCAAAAATAGCGCTGTAAAAAAAACCTCAACGGATCAAGTTTCACCTATTCAGCAGCAGCCCAGCATGATGACATCAACACAAGGTAGCCCCGTTACTAATCGAGCTTTAGGATTTTCCAATGAAAACATGATACATATGCAGCGAACTGTAGGAAATCAGGCAATTCAGCGAATGTTTTCATCTTCACATCGTACAGGCAGTTCGGCCATTCAACGTGAAGTCACTGCGGGAGCACCCGAAACAGTTGCTGCGCCTACCGTCGAAGTTGCAGCCAGTAATCCAATCGCAGCTCCAGCCACCGATGTCCCTGCCGAAGCAGCTCCGGTTGCTGGCTTGTCAGCAGGTGCACCCGTTATGGCTGCACCTCCTCAGCAAGCACGTCCTGCGCCTACCAAGGATTTAAAAAAATATCACAACTATAATGTAGTATTTGAATGGTTTAAGGGACGTGCGGAAAAAGAAAAGAAGGCGGGATTATTCGGATATTTTGATGATTTGACTACCGGAGAAAAGATGTCTGCCATCAAAGCCATGTGTGGTAATGATCGTACTCCAACTATTGATAAGGCAAAAAAGACGATGCTCACAGGCGTCTTCACCAAGACAGTGGACTGGGACCGTTTCTCAGAGATTAGTCGTGAAGCCAAGGCCAAGAACATTACTAACTACAATGCTGATCAGGCACGAGACTATGCGTCCTATGCAGCAATCGGAACATCAGGAGCTACGAGCGGGGTATCCGGTACGGCCGCTATGAGCAATACGCTCGGGGCCGGTGGTGCCCTTTCGGTTGCAAATGCAGTTGCACCGGCAGCAGGCGTACTGAGCGGAGTGGCTTCCGTATCGCAAATATATAATGCATCTGAAAACTATGATTCAAGTTTGTCTACTGCTGGTAAAGCACAAATATTAGGATCAGAGGCCTCAGGTGGAGCAGCTGATTTGACCCGTTTCACTGCGGGTACGGTTAATGGTGTCAGAACCTTCGGGGGAATGGCTGCCAGCGGTGCGGCTACAGCTGCCGCAGGTGCGGCAGGAGTTGTTGGAGGCGCGGCTTACCTCGCTGGTGGAGTAGCCGGCTACGTAGAAAGCAGCAGAAACCAGAAGAAGCTGGCGGAGCTCGAGAAAGGCTTTAGCGCTAAGGGAAGCACGGGTGAAACTGAGCAAGCAAAACAACATCAGAGGGATTTAGGTCTGGCTGCCAATCTGGGAGGATCCACCCAAACTATTAATAAAACCAAGAGCGCCGTAACTGCCGCCAAAGGAGCCCTGATGATCGCAGGAGGCGCTGTGATGCTGGCAGCTGCTTTGTCTCCAGTCGGTCCTATCTTGCTCGCAGCTGCTGCCATACTCGGTGGAATCGGGGCCATCGTCAAATTTTACAAAAAATCCAAAAGGCAGGAAACCTTTGTCGACAAAGCCCTGAACATTGATAAAGAAATGACCAAGCCGGAGAATGCAGGGCTTAGCCGAGAAAAAGTACGCCAAGGTGTTCTTGAGGCACACGGCTTCAATAACGTAGGACAATGCTATAACCAACTTGTAACCGATCTCGCATCTATGCTCTATGAGGGTGGGGTTGCCGGTCAGGATGAAGAGGCAAAATCTGTTATTGAAGGTATAGGGCTTGAGGTAAACCGACTTAAGAAAAAACCAGGCAAAGATTTGATAGCCAAAAAACTGCATACTTAATCCACTTAACCCATTTGAGACAATCGCTTGTTTGCTCTTTCAAAGACAAGCCTATGTATGGAGGTAATACTTATGGCAGCTGCTACTGATTTTACAGATTCATTTCTCCGCCAATTCCAACAATACTATATGAAGCTCGACGTTCATAACCACTGGGCTGAACCTTCAAATGAATCGCCATATCCATCTTTGATCTTGCGTTTTGATGAAATCGGCGAACGCTTCACGATTGTTGATCTGGAACTATGCTTCCTGCCAGGGATGGAATCGTTCACCGAAGAGGGAGTTGCCATATTACAAACATTTGCTGTACTAAGAAACAACGTCCCTCCCTCAACCTATACCAAACTGCTTGCAGAAACAGCGAAAATTAATATCCAGCTACCCCTTGGTGGATTTGGCCTTTTTACAGATACGGGTGTTCTTTATTTTAAACACAATACGATCCTGCAGCGCGACTGGCTTAGCAGCTCGCAAGCCATAGAGCATTTGGACCGCCAAAATGCGCTTGTTCTTCATCAGCTCTACTTATTCACTGATCAGCTGCTGAATATTTCCGAGGGGCATGAAGGCGGCCAATAAAATCCACCTGCAAAGGCGTACAGTTCGTTTCTCCAAAATAGTCCACTTTCTCCACTCGGGCTGTGTGTTTCTTTTGTTCAACTTATATATGTAAGAAACTCAGTAAGGCAGCAAACAAGCGTCTTCCACCACTTCTCGACGTGGTCGAGATGCTTGTTTACTTGTCGTTCTATCAGCTTTCAGGCTCCGCTCATTGAACTGTGCTGCCTCCATCCACTTGAATGATTTGTCCAGTAATCTGGGTAGCATGATCACTTGCCAGAAACACGGCCACGGCTGCTGTATCTTCACCTGTTTGTAGACGGCCAAGTGGTAATGTTTTTCCTTTTTCAATTAGCCAATCCAGATTTCTCCCATTCAAAGCCTGTACCTCAATTTCCCGCTCCGTCGCCACCCATCCCGGATTGATGGCATTGACCCTGATGCGGTCGCTGGTTAAGGCTCCAGCCAAATTCCGGGTTAATGTCGATATCGCCCCTTTGGAAACCGAATAGGCAAACAGCTCAGGTGATCCGACTGCTGCATGACTTGAACTCATATTAATGATCGCGCCGCCCCCACGCTTCTTCAACCAAGGTGCTGCCGCCTGACACATCAAAAAGACTCCCTTTACATTGATCGACATCACCCGATCCCACAGCTCTTCGGTCGTATCGGGCATCATACTACGTGGATAAATGCCTGCATTATTGACGAGAATATCCAATCCACCAAAAAGCTCCTCGGCCTTGCTAGCGATTCGCTGTGCATCCTCTGACAACGTAACATCACCCTGAACGAATATGACGTTTAATCCTTCCTCAACCAGCGCCTTGGCTGCCTCCTCTCCTTGATGGCTCATATCAGCGATGATGACGCCTGCACCCGCACGCGCCAGGCCCTTAACGATACTGTATCCAATGCCGCTAGCACCTCCGGTAACAATGGCTGCTTTATTTTCCAATGGTAAATACATCATAATCCAATCATCCTTCCGTATTTTTGCTGATGCATCTGGAGATGCGTCCTAACATCAGTCTAGCACCAAATGATCCGAATTGGGAATCAGAATCGTAGAACTAAAATATAAAAAAGACCTTTCACAAGTTCATTGAACTCATAAAAGGTCTCTTTTGGGATCTGGATGCTGCAGCCCGGAATCTATTAAGGAATCTCAGGCTGTAGTATCCTAGCAGTCGGGTCGCTTCTTAGAAGCCGCCCATTCCGCCCATGCCACCCATTCCGCCCATATCAGGCATAGCTGGTTTGTCTTTTTCCGGTTTGTCAGCGATAACCGCTTCAGTAGTTAAGAAGATAGCTGCAACGGATGCTGCATTTTGCAATGCGGATCGTGTTACTTTCGCCGGATCTACGATACCAGCGTCGAACATGTTCACCCATTCGCCAGTTGCTGCGTTGTAGCCAATGCCTACAGCTTCTTTTTTCAAACGCTCAACGATAACGGAACCTTCTTGACCTGCGTTAGCTGCAATCGTGCGTACAGGCTCTTCAAGAGCACGTAGAACGATGTTCACACCAGTTTGCTCGTCGCCATCGTTGCTTTTTACAGCAGCTACAGCCGCATATACGTTAACAAGGGCAGTACCACCACCGGATACGATACCTTCTTCAACAGCAGCACGAGTTGCGTTCAAAGCATCTTCAATGCGAAGTTTGCGCTCTTTAAGCTCAGTTTCAGTAGCTGCACCCACTTTGATTACCGCTACGCCGCCAGCCAATTTAGCCAAACGCTCTTGCAATTTCTCTTTATCGAAATCGGAAGTTGTTTCTTCCAATTGTGAACGGATTTGGGAAATACGAGCGCCAATGTCTTTCTTGTCGCCAGCACCGTCAACAATGATTGTGTTTTCTTTAGTTACACGAACTTGACGAGCGGAACCCAATTGATCCGGTTGCGTCGATTTCAGGTCAAGACCCAGTTCTTCAGTAATTACTTGTCCGCCAGTTAATGCTGCAATATCCTGAAGCATAGCTTTACGACGATCGCCAAAGCCTGGAGCTTTAACAGCTACGCAAGTGAATGTGCCACGAAGACGGTTAACAACTAGAGTTGCCAATGCTTCGCCTTCAACATCCTCAGCGATAATTACAAGCGGTTTGCCTTGTTGAACAACTTTTTCAAGCACAGGCAAAATTTCTTGAATGTTGGAGATTTTTTTGTCAGTGATCAAGATGTACGGGTTTTCCAAAATAGCTTCCATTTTGTCCGTATCTGTGATCATGTACGGGGAAATGTATCCACGGTCGAATTGCATACCTTCAACCACTTCAAGCTCAGTTGCAAAGCCTTTGGACTCTTCAACTGTAATAACGCCGTCTTTGCCCACTTTTTCCATAGCTTCAGCGATCAATTGACCTACTTCGTCATCAGCAGCCGAGATAGCAGCAACTTGAGCGATCGATTGTTTGCCTTCGATAGCTTTGGAAATGTTTTTCAATTCTTCTACAGCTGCTCTAACCGCTTTGTCGATACCTTTACGGATAACCATTGGGTTAGCGCCTGCAGTTACGTTTTTCAAGCCTTCACGAATCATCGCTTGAGCCAATACAGTTGCAGTTGTTGTACCGTCACCAGCAACATCATTGGTTTTGGTAGCTACTTCTTTAACCAGTTGAGCACCCATGTTTTCGAATGCATCTTCCAATTCAATTTCTTTAGCGATCGTTACACCATCATTGGTGATTAACGGGCTGCCGAATTTTTTTTCAAGAACAACGTTACGACCTTTAGGGCCCAAAGTGATTTTTACTGCATTGGCAAGCGCGTCAACACCACGAAGCATTGCGCGGCGAGCATCTTCACTAAATCTGATATCCTTAGCCATTGTGTGAAACCCTCCTGAAATAAATGTATTTGAACAACATTCCGTTTATCTTCACAAGAAACATCAGATACCTTCTGCTGGACTGATCCTGAATGTATGCTGATGCTATAAGTAAAAGCCGGCTAAATTCGCATTAGCAGCTGGTGATAGTCTATAAGTATAGGATCTTCTGTTAACTACTCGATAACGGCAAGAATGTCGCTTTCGCGCAATATAAGAAGCTCGCGTCCTTCAAATTTCACTTCAGTACCTGCATATTTCGAGAAAATGATGCGGTCGCCTTCTTTAACTTCAAGCGCAACACGCTCTCCATCTTTCAGTACGCCACTGCCTACCGCTACAACTTGACCTTCTTGCGGTTTTTCCTTAGCAGTTTCAGGCAAGAAGATTCCACTTGCTGTTGTTTCCTCTTTAGCAATGGCTTCAATAATTACGCGATCACCTAACGGTTTGATCATGAGAAAATGTCCTCCTTTGAAATATGGTTCTGAATTTTTAGGTTACTGTTAGCACTCGAATATGTTTAGTGCTAACAACACTTATTATGATAATCAGTTTCGTAACATTTTGCAAGTTTTTTTAAATAATTTACACAACTTCATCATTGTATCCATTGGAATTGTTATTATACAACCGGCCTATTAAAGAAAAAACCACATTTGCAGCTCCAATCCGGCTGTAAATGCGGTATTATTTGGGACCGAATTCCTCTTCCCATTCCTGATCCTTGATCAGCTGTTTGCGGTATATGGATCCCGATAGCCACACACTGACCTCATAAAGCAAAATCATCGGCAGCGATACGACCACAGCGGAAATCAGGTCCGGCGGCGTGATCATTGCAGCAACAATCACAAGAATCATATACGCATAACGGCGTAGTTTGTGAAGTCTTTTGGGATTGAGAATGCGCAGCTTGGTAAGAAACATAATAATAATCGGCAGTTCAAAGATCAGCCCGATCGGAAGCAATATGTTGAACATAAACGTAAAATATTGCGTGATCCCATAGGTTTCCTTGATGTCCAAACGTTCGGAAATTTCCGAAGTAAATATAAATGCCATTTTAAAAACGACAAAATAAGCAAAAGCCAACCCGATCAAAAACAGTAGAAAAGCAAGCGGGATAAAGATCAGTGAAGCCTTCTGTTCTTCAACACGCAGACCCGGCTTGAGGAAAGACCATATTTGATACAACGCAAAGGGCAAAGTGACAATCAGACCTGTAATCAAGGCAAAATTCATATACAGCTTGATGGAATCCCATGGAGAAAAGGCGTTCCAGGCAATTCCTGATGCAGGGGGAACATTTTTTAGATACAGGATTAATGGCTGTGCCACGATAATACCAATCACCATGCCACCTATTAACACGAGCAGCACCCAAATAATCCGTTTGCGCAGCTCACCAAGATGCTCGACCAAGGACATGCCTTCATCATTATTCGTCATGATTCACCAACTTTAGCTTGTTGTAGATACTCCTGTTTACTCCGGAAGTCTTCGGGAATCCTTTTGTTGCGTACTTGCTTGAGGAGATGGCTGTACCACAGACTCCTGCTGGCTTGCAGCTGCTGGGGCAGCCGGTTGAGAAGGAGGTGTAACATCCTTCCGTTCTTTTTCAGGTTCGGATTCAGTGGCAGCACTCATCAGATCGTTGGCACCGTTTTTAAAATCACGCAGCGTCTTGCCAAGGGCACGACCCAGCTCAGGCAGCTTGTTCGGACCGAACAAAATCAACGCCACAACTGCAATCAGCAGGATATGGGTAATACTCATATCGTCCAGCTCCATTTCTTGTTTATCTTAGCAAATTAACATCCGTATAATCCGCCGTAGCCCATTTCCGTAATATCGGCTCGGACAATCGTTTCTCCAGCGCATATACGAGGCAGCAGCACATCAAAGGAGGTATAAGGATCATGCATCACACAACCAGGTAACCCCATAATCGGCACCTCACCCAAATAACCGATCAGTAGCATCGAGCCTGGCAGCATAGGGGTACCATAGCTGACGATTCGTGCCCCGGCCTGCTTAATCGCACCTGGCGTCCGGTCGTCAGGGTCAACGGACATTCCGCCGGTCACAAGAATCAGGTCTGCCTTCTGTTCTTCCAGAAAGTAACGGATCTCACGCACAATCGTGTCACTTTCATCAGGGGCCAGCCGCTGTTCGATGACCTCGGAGCCGAGCGCAGCTACTTTATCGCGTACAATAGGGCCAAATTTATCCTGAATACGGCCCTTGAAAACTTCGCTACCAGTCGTGATCAGCCCTACACGCAGGGACCGAAATGGCTTGACTTCGATCACGGATGCTGAAGCACCCGCTGCTAACGATTCCACCTGTCCAACCTTCGCTTCCTCGACCACAAGCGGAATCACTCTAGTCCCACTGAGCGATTGACCGGGCTTGACGACCGTATTCGTCTTGATCGTTGCCAGCACAATCTGCTCGATTGCGTTGATGGCATCAACAGCCGTCTTGTCGATTTTGGCCAATCCATGAATCGCTGCCTTTAGATTGATTTTCCCCTCGTGAGGAGCAGTCAGCTCCAAATTGGGTCCAGCTACGGCCTTCGCCATACGCAGTGCCGCTTCATCCTCATGCAGCCACCCCGGTTGAAGATCGAGCACATAGATATGCTCCTTACCAATATTTAATAACGGAGGAATGTCCTCCTCACGGACAACATGACCTTTTGTAAACAACCGGCCTTTGAACTGCCCGGGAATAATCTGCGTCAAATCATGCGCCAGTACCAGCCCAATAGCTTCTTCCACCCTGACTTCCCGCAGCATCGCTTCAGGTTTCATTGCCATGATCTCCTACAAGGCCAGTCAAAATGCCAAGTGCATGTGGCAATTGGCCCATAATCGCCTCCAAATTTTCAGAGACACCCTTGGGGCTCCCCGGCAGGTTGATAATGAGGGTTCTGCCGCGCAGTCCGGAAACCGCTCTGGACAGCATCGCTTTGGGTGTTTTTTGCATTGAAATCATACGCATCGCTTCGGCAAATCCAGGAGCCTGTCGATCAATTACAGCGAGAGTCGCTTCTGGCGTTACATCTCGTGCAGCAAGACCGGTTCCACCAGTCGTCAAAATCAGATCGACCTTGAAATAATCGGTCATTTCAATCAATGCAGCCATAATCTCATCTTTCTCGTCCGGTACGACCCGATACTCAATGATTTCTCCATTGATCTCTTCTTCAATCAACTCACGAATAACCTGGGCGCTCGTATCTTCCCGCTCTCCTCGGAAACCTCGGTCGCTTGCGGTCAAAATCGCCACCTTCCAACGCATAAGCTTACTCCTCCCCATGGCTCCATTGTAACGTATAGTTATTAAGAATCAGTGTCATTTCTATGAAAATCGCCGCTTTTACCGCCTGTTTTGCTAACCAGCAGCGTGGGACCGATAATCATCCCTTTTTCCGCTGCCTTACACATATCATACACGGTGAGTGCAGCTGCTGAGACAGCGGTTAATGCCTCCATTTCAACACCGGTCAGGCCCTTGGTCCTGACACTTGCTTCTATGTATAATTCATTCATTCCATTATCGGAGAAGCGGACATCCACACCCGTCAAGGAGAGGGGATGGCACATCGGAATCCAGTCGGATGTTTTCTTGGCAGCCATAATCGCCGCAACCTGGGATACCGCCAGAACATCCCCCTTCCCAATTCTGCCTTCTTTGATCAACTCCAGTGTGGAAGGCTGCATCGTAACGGTAGTCCGTGCGGTAGCGACGCGGCTGGTCTCCTGCTTGTCCGATATGTCGACCATCCGGGCTCGACCCTGATCATTAAAATGGGTTAGCGGCATTGGCTCGGTCACAAGGAAGCCCCCTTTCGATCCAGATGATAGTAAAGCGCGGCGCGATAAAAAGACACATCATCAGACAATACACCTGAATCTTGCTTTAAATCGATTTTGTTGTTTTGGGCGCACGAATCGTTCTCGCTTCCGTAATCAGTTCATCTAATCGGAAATCGAACAACCCCATAGGAACTTCCTGAATAATCTGGGTGTCAAAAGCACCTGCAATAATGTAAGGCTTCGTATATCCGGACCGAACATACTGCTGCATGAACCGATCGTAGTAGCCCCCACCGTAACCCAGCCGTCCCAAATGGGAGTCAAATGCCAAGCCCGGTACAAGAACCACATCAATATGTCGGATATCGATGGAATGCTGTGGCGTATCAGCCGCTGGTTCCGGTATCCCATATTTCCCCTTTTCCAAATCGGAATAGGAGCGAATTTCATACAGCTTCAGCTTTTGCTCTGGCTGTACCTTCGGTATAAGCACACGGTACTCACGGGTCCAACAGGACTCCATAATCGGAGTGATATCGACCTCAGACTTAATCGGCATATAAGTAAAAATCGTGGGCTTACGGCCCAGTTTCGTGCGTGATTCCAGAACCTCATCAATACGACGTAACATCAGTTCATTAATGCGTGCTGATTTGGTGCTGCGTTCAGTCGGTGTCAGGCCATTTCTTTGCGCCTCGGCCCGGCGTCGCAGCTCTATTTTCCATTCTTTGATATTCATGGCAAGGCCTCTCCTTGATGGTTCGCAACGTGATTAACATCATTCTAACATATCATGAGAAGAAAAACAGTATTCGGTGTCAGCAGGTCTAATTGCCTTTATCAAAATCCGGCATTTTCCGATCATTTGCTGCCGCTTTATCCATTGGATCCGCATACTGCTGATCATAATTGACAACCTCCAGGCTCCAACATTTCTACAATTTCCATAACCTGTACATCGGACTCAGCTGCGATTACGTTTTCTCGTTCGATAATCGTCGAGAGATAACAGATTGGAGCCTCTTTCCTGTGGTGCAGCCGGAGATTCCATAGATGTCTGTGCCTGAAGTGTGGGCAGCAATGCCTTCCAGGCAGGAGACCCCTGCTTAATATATGGTAGCGAGGCTGCATCCAAGGTAGCAGTACTTTCATGACGCTCAGCAATGACAGCAGCATCGATAATCGTGTATTCACAACCCTGCTCTCTTAAAAGTCGCTGCCTTTGTGTAGCATACTCCTGCTCCTTCGTGTCTTTGGTAACAACCGAGTATATGTAGGTATTGCCACCTTCCGACTCAGGATACACATGACGAACGAGCTGCTGCGACTCTTCCTTTCTTGAACCAAAAGATCCCGATACTTGAATCATCACACGCGCGTCAGGTATAACAATAGTTGATTTGGCTGCCTTGAAAACAATAAGGGTTCGAAGCTCACCTTGACGGAATTGCTCATACAGCTTGTCACGCTTAGGACTTGCCATTTTGCCTGTAATGAGTGGTGCATCAACTAACTGAGCGATCCGCTCCAACTGGTTCAAATTCTGCCCCAGCACGAGCACCCTTTTATCATCCGAATGCTTGCTCAGCAGCGATCTGACTATATCCACTTTACTTGAAGCCTCAGCTGCAATCCTTGCCTGAGCTCTCGCTTCAGACAATGCATACTCACTGCGTTCCTCCCGCGTCAGTTCGACACTTATTTCCGTACATATAATCATAGCAATCCCCCTTCCTTCTTCAGTGCTTACGTGGCACATGAACCTTCATCTAAAATCCTACCTATTCGACTGAATCCTTTCATCATTTAAACCGCTGGTATAACCCGACTGTAAATCTCTTTTCAACAGAGATGAGTAGGCTATATTTTAACATAAACGACAGGCTATCAAAAGAAATGGCAGCAAGTGTCCTTAAAGCTTACAAGCTGAAAAATAACCGCGAACATGATACACTGATATAGGTTGTTCAAAAAGTCATCGTGGGATCACGAAACGCTTTTTCTAAGAACACTTGTACTATTCGGTGCTGACTAAAAGACTTTTGGACATATTTTATTATAAGATACGCTTTTAACTATTTGGGAGGATTATGTATGCTGCTGCAAGTATCAGGAATATCGAAAAGCTACGGCATTTCCGCTGTGCTTTCAAATATATCGTTGCAAATTGAGGCTCGTGAACGGATTGGACTGGTTGGTGTTAACGGCGCCGGCAAATCAACGCTGCTGCAAATTATCGCTGGTGAAATGTCTTATGACTCGGGCGAGCTGTTCAAGGCCAAGGAAACGAAAATTGGCTATTTAAAGCAGAATAGTGGTCTAATCTCGGACCGTTCGATCTGGGAAGAAATGAAAAGCGTATTCACGCATTTGGAGGAAGCCGAGCAGGAGCTCCGTCAGTTGGAGATTATGATGGCCGACCCTGCTGTGCTGGCTGATGAGAAACAAACGGAAGACACGATGAAAAAGTATGCCGCACGCTCCGAGTGGTTCAAGGAGCAGGGCGGCTATGAAGCCGAAGCACGGATTCGTGGGGTGCTGCATGGGATGGGCTTTGGCGATTTTGCACCGGAAACTTCCGTAAACACGTTAAGTGGCGGTCAAAAAACACGGCTGGCCTTAGCCAAGATGCTGCTGCAGGCGCCGGATTTACTGCTCCTGGATGAACCTACGAACCACCTGGACATCCCGACACTCACCTGGCTGGAGGGCTATTTACGCTCGTATTCCGGCGCTATTCTGGTCGTTTCGCATGACCGCTATTTCCTCGATGCCTTGGTCGACGCCATCTACGAAATCGAACGGACTCATTCACGCCGTTACACCGGTAATTACTCCAAATATGTAGATACGAAGCAGGCTGATTATGAGACACAACTGAAGCAGTTTGAGAAACAGCAGGGTGAAATCGCCAAAATGGAGGAATTCGTTCAGAAAAATATCGTTCGAGCTTCCACAACCAAACGTGCACAGAGCCGGCGTAAAGCACTCGACAAAATGGACAGGCTTGATAAGCCGATGGGCGATTTGAAAAGAGCTCATTTCTCATTCGAGGTTGAACAGGCGACAGGCAAAGAAGTGCTGAACGTCCAGCATGTAGCCGTATCATACGATCAAACCAAACCCCTGCTTAAGGATGTTTCCTTCCAGCTGCGTCGCGGCGATACTGCCGCCTTGATTGGTCCTAACGGGATTGGCAAATCGACACTGCTCAAGGCCTTAATGGGTCAGCAGCAGCCATCAAGAGGTATGATCGATTGGGGCTCTAATGTAAAAATCGGGTATTATGATCAGGAGCAATCCGGGCTGAATCCGGCCAATACGATCATTGATGAGGTATGGAACGCTTTTTCCCATATCGAGGAGGCTCGAATTCGCAAGGTACTGGGCAGCTTTTTGTTCAGCGGTGAGGATGTGTTCAAGAAGATTTCCGCACTGAGCGGCGGCGAGAAGGCAAGAGTCGCACTGGCCAAGCTGATGCTGCAAAAAGCCAATGTGCTTATTCTCGATGAGCCAACCAACCATCTGGATTTGTACAGCCGTGAGGTGCTGGAATCCGCTCTTATGGATTATGAGGGAACGCTGCTGTTTATATCGCATGACCGATATTTTTTAAATAAAATGGCTGAATCGATGCTGGAGTTGACGCGTGTTGGTGTCACCGCTTATTTAGGTAACTACGACGACTATGTCGAGAAAAAGCAGGAACTGGCCGAGATTGAACGGCAGCGACTTCTATTGGAGGCAGCCAAAAGCAAGAGCACCGTTGGTAAAGGTACTGCTGGTAACATCGGTCAGCCAGCGGTTGATGCCGGAAGCGGCGGCTACGAGTCTGGCAAACAGGCCAAACGCGAGGATCGCGCACGCCAACGCAAGCTCGAACAGCTGGAGCAAACGATAGCGCAGCTTGAGGATGAGCTGGTCGCACTGGAGGCAGAGCTTGCCAAGCCAGAGGTCTTCAACGACTACGTACGCGTTCAGCAGACGAATGAAGCCATCGAAGGCAAAAAAGCCGAGCTTGCTGACTGCTACGAGCAGTGGGAGCAGTTGGCTGAATAGCTATAATGATGTAGGCCGATGACAATGGATCGGATAAGCGTGATAGGATGTACCTGACAAAGCAAAATAAACGGAGTCCTTGACGGCAAGACTCTAAAAAACCAACGACACCGGTACGGTGTAATATAGATGTATATTTACATGGAAGGGCGATGCTTTAGCTGGCATCGCCCTTCTTTGTTACAACATCAATGATTAACGTCATTAACTTTACGAGTAGGACGGTAACGCTTGCGAAATGCCGCTACGCTCGCGCTTAGATGTCATCAAGCCTTAATAACAGTAAGGGAACACTGCCATATATAATCATCGTCGCTGCTGCAACAATACCCGAATCGTTCAGCAGCAGCGCAGCAATCGAACCGATCGCATTGGCTGCACAGCCATGCATCAGATAGGGGTACCGCCGCTGCCATTGCTGAAACCGTCCACGCGGCCGCAGCACCAGAACCGTCATGACCAGAAGCCCCGTGATCAGCACCTTGCTCCAAGCCGACACCATAATCAGATGCCCGTTCATATTAAGCTTCCTCATGATGGTCGCACCAATAACATCGAGCCGCCCTTGCCCCAGCGACCCGAAGGCACGGCCGATATGGCTTTGCCCATCGGCCGCAAGTCCAGTGGCTGCACCTGCATTCAGCAGCCACAAGGCCCCGAGCGCTGCGACGAGCAGCAGCGCGAGGGCTGGCGCCAGCTGCCTCCAGCTGCGCCAGCCTGCGAGGCGCGCGGCCAGCGCGCCAAACCCCACCGCCGCGGACAAGGCGCCGCCGGCGTTCGTACCAAGTCCCGGCGCCGCGAGGTAGCCGGTGACGACCGCGCCGACTCCTGCCGCAGGCAGCCAGGCGTTCCGCCCTTTCGTTTGTCCCGCCGATTGTACTGGCGGTATGCTGCCCGAACGGCCGTCCGTATGCCGCCAAGGTAGCGCTGCGCCAAGCGGCTTGCGCCGGCGAGTGAGCCGCTGTGCCTGGGCTAGCGCGGTAAGAGCGAGGAGCGCGCTCCCGAGCAGCACGCCCATGAACTCGTTGCCAATCCCGTAATAACGGGCTCCGATCATTACATCATAACCAAGCACGGAGCCCTTCATCGCTTTCGCTTCATGCAAGCCATCGTAAAAAATAAGCAGGCTCACGATCAATCCGCACCAGAATAAACCAAGCATCATATACTTGGGATGGTTGGCAGCCCATGCCAGTGCTAAGCTTGCACACAGCACAAAGGTGATCATGAGCATCACAGCTTCAGTTGACGCAGTAGAGGCTGTAGGCAGCCACCCCATCGCCAGCAGCCCCGCAGGTAAGAGCAGCAATGAAAATAACAATGCCCGCCAAAACATTTTTTCCTTATCCCGGATAGGTCGTAACGATTTGAACAGCACTGCTAATAATACAAGAAGCATGACGACAATCTCATAGATCGCGAGTCCATACAGCAGACTGGGGCGAAGCTTGTATACACGCTGCTTACGGCCCACATCCTCTAACAAGTGCTCCAGTGCATTAGGTGTAACTTCAGCGGTCATCGGGAAACCGATCATCTCTTTGGGGGTCGAAAGTCCATACGACTGTAATAAGGTCGGTGCTAGATCAACCAGCGATACAACCCCGGTACGCCTCGTAGTCGCAGAGGTTAACAAGCTTTCCCCACCCAACGGTACATAACGAACTATCGGGGCCAAAAGGGCCTTCTGCTTCAGTGCGTCTGCATTCACCTGAGGACTCATGATCCACAGCTCTGCAGCTCCACCCGATACAGTATCCACAGAAGCAGCGAGCTGCCCAATGAATTGATCGATCTCGGACAGGATCCTCTGCTTCAACCTCCCGAAAGCAGCTTGATCATAACTATTGCGTTCCTCATACAGGCGTCCCAAATCTCCCAGCTCCATAACTGTGAGGGCGGGTAATCTTTGCTCTTTCCATTTTTCCATTAGCCAGCTGTAATGAGTGGCCACCCCATAAGGACGATCATGATTCACCAGCAGCCCTTGACCGCCAACATCTCCATCGGCAACCGTGCCCTTTTTATCCATGACAAGCAGTGGTGCAGACCTGCGGAATCTCTTATCTGTGACTGCTGCAAAATTATTGCCATTATCCCAAGCTGTACTACGGGCATGATCCATATTTCCCCATACACTTAAGCTTACTCCCGCTGCTCGCAGCATCTCACCCAATTGTCCTGGGCTTGCCTGATACCAATTGGCTGCATTCTTACGGTGAATATTAGCGATTGTTGGTATAATAATGTTTCCATCTGCTTCTTGCCCCATAAGACGACGATAATACGGTCCTACCCATTCTTGATCTACGCGTTCTCCCTGATTCAGGCTCTGTACACTCGAATCTGCTTCAGCCCACTGTCCTGCACCCATGGATATATATACATTTTCCAAGCCTTTTGCTGGGGTCCGAATATTCATTGCACCCCACGCAGCATGCAGCCCAAGTGCCTTCAAATGGGGCATCCCTTCCGTTAATCCGGCTTCCTGATCTTCCTTCTGAGGCAACCCCAGCACACCATCGCTTCCTGCCCAGCCCATTTCCATAAAAGATAAACCTGGAATTGAAAGTAATACGATCTGTTTACTTAATGGAGAAAAATGATTCCAACGGTTTTCTTGACTTTCCTGCTCCGCAAGTACACAAGTACCCATCGACGAGCAATCGTACACCAGTAAGCTGATGAGAAATACAAGGAACCACTGCCAAAGCGTTTTGCTGTTTTTTGGCCTTTTCGACAAACTGACCACCTCCCGCCAACCCTTAACGAGAGTAACATCCCCTAATTTTTCCCTTTATATGCAATTTACGAAGTAAAATCCTTGTCGTTATTATCCACAATCTTGTCCACATAACGATGTCTTCATTTTTACTTAACAATCAATACTTCTATTTCTTATCAACAGGTTTATCCACACTATCCACAGGCTGATTGTGAAAAAGTTATCCCGCTTTCGCCAGAAATAAGAGGACAAAAAAACGTTGCTGTACAAGCACTCACACCACTTACCCCCACTATACACAAGGGCTGTGGATAAGTAATATCCACAGCCCTTTTTCCTGATTTTACAATTCTAAATATTCACACATTTTTGACTATATTTTTTCCTGCCAATATACAAAATATGGGATGAAGATCCTAACACATAAGGGTTTTCAGCTGTCCTCAGAAAAATGTCGAAAATTTTCTCTATTTCCTCATCCCCACGTTCCCTCCAGTAATTCCATTGGGCCTGTGAGAGCAGTGAACCGATATTGGAGGAACCGATGATTTTTAACGTTTCAAAGCCCTGAGTTTCCATAAACGGTTGAATCTCTTCTATGTTATAATAGTAAGCTCCTGTAAATCTTCCCTCATCCTGATGATCAAATGTGCCGGTTTCCATAAAGCGAATAATTGCATCAGCCTCATCATGGGGTTTCCAATTTGTGGGTGACAGCAGAGAGCTTAGCACGTGGCGTACTCGCGGCATAAAAGCCACGAATACGACTCCATTCATTTCGGTAACCCTGTTCAGCTCCTGCACAGCGGCCACTCGATCCGCTTCTTGCTGCAAATGGTACAACGGCCCGAGCATCAAGGAAGCTGCGAATTGACCGTCTGTAAACCGGCTTAAATCTGTCGCATCAGCAACCTCAAAAGCAGTAAATTGCTCCAGCAGGCTTAAATCTTCCGCTTTAGCCCTCGCTAACTCGACCAGCTTCGGTGTCAGGTCGGTCAGCGTTACCTTGTATCCAAGCTGTGCAAGCTTCATCGCATATTTACCGGGACCCGCTCCATTATCCAGAACTGCTCCATGTCCAGACAAATATTGCTGAATATAGTGCCAATTGATGTTGAATTCCAACGGCTCCCGGTCCAAACGTCCCCATTCATCAAAGGTCTCATAATACTTAACAATCCGGTCCATCGTCATCACCCTTCCCAATGGCAGTTACCAAGCCAACCGATGAATAGATTGCACTATGCATACTAGCGCTTTTTACAGCCTAAAATCGACGTATCATGAACACATAGCCATACTATTGTGAGCCAAGCTCCAGATACGTCGACTCTCCGGCTGCTCCCTATCCTAAGCCCCCACTTACGGAATCGTGATCTCAACGTCCTCGCTGGAAAAAGCATCCTGAGCAGCCTCATTGATTTGATGCTCCCGTATCGCCTGATTGCAGGCCGCCATGAACGCTTGAGCCACTGCCATCAATACATCCTGATGTACCGATACACCTCTGTAATGATTTCCTTCCACGCTTACGGTAACAATGGCTTCACCATTAGCCTGCTCACCTGATGACAGCGAGTACAGCTCCAGATCGGTAAATTGTACATCCAGAGGCAGTGCCTGCTTGATACCCGCAACCAATGCTTCGACAGCGCCATCTCCCGTTCCCGAGCATACCAGCTCTTTGCCCAACCGATTGTCCTTAATGATGCAGGAGGACATCCGATGTCCTTCAGTGCCTGTCAGAACCTGAGCCTGCACCAGCGTATAAGGCTCCAGCACCTCATTGACGGTATGACCGATCAGCTCCAGCAGTTGATGATCCTGTACAACCTTTTGGCGATCAGCCAGCTCCTTGAACTGCACATACAACGATTCCATCTGCTCGCTCGTCAGCTCCACGCCGAATTGGCTTACCCGGTGCTTGATTGCGTGCCGTCCCGAATGCTTGCCCAGAATGATCATGCTGCGCGGTACACCCAGCTTTTCCGGATCCATAATTTCATACGTATTCCGATTTTTAAGCAGTCCGTCCTGATGAATGCCTGCCTCATGCTGGAACGCGTTGCGCCCCACTATCGGTTTATTAAAGGCAATCGGAAAGCTCATTGCCCGGCTCACCATTTGAGAGGTGGCATAAATATGCTCAGTACGAATACCTGTTTCCACCCCCAAGGCTCCTTTACGAGTTTCAATCGCCATGACCAATTCCTCCAGCGAGCAGTTGCCAGCACGTTCACCGACACCATTGACCGTCACCTCAACCTGAGTGACCCCCGCACGAATTGCGGCCAAACTATTGGCGACAGCAAGCCCCAGATCGTTATGGCAGTGGGCACTGTACTCCACCTGCTTGCCACCTCGTACATGATTCATCACTCTGGTGAACATCGCACCGTATTCCTCAGGCATCGCGTAGCCAACGGTATCAGGAATATTGATGATCGTAGCCCCTTCTTCAATTGCCGCCTCAATGATTTCGAATAAAAACTCATCACCCGTCCGCGTAGCATCCATCGGAGAGAACTCTATACGCTCTACAAACTGCTTGGCATAAGCTACCATCGAGCGAGCGATATCGATAACCTGCTGCCGCGATTTGCGCAGTTGAAAATCCAGATGAATGTCCGATGAGGACAAGAACATATGCAGCCTTCTCCGCTCAGCGGCCTCAGTCGCACGAATCGCTGAATCGATATCCTCCTTGACTGAGCGCGCAAAGCCGCATATTTCAACGCCATGTATCTCCTGCGAGATACGCTGTACCGCCATAAAATCTCCAGGGCTTGAGATCGGGAATCCAGGCTCGATCACATCAACACCCAGCATAGCCAGCTGTTTGGCGATAACAATCTTTTGTTCTGGGTGCAGCGTAGCTCCTGGTGCCTGCTCACCATCTCTCAGTGTAGTATCGAATATGCGGACTCTTTTAAAAGAGCTTGATTCCTGGCCTGCTTGCTGTGCCTTCTGGTTTGTTTCGTTGTTTTGGGTTGTCATAGGTAACGCCTCCTCAGTATAATAAACCGCAATTTTCTTTAATTCTTTATTGTTCTCAGCTAATATCCACGCAAAAAAGACCCATCGTCTCTGTATAAGAGACGACAGGCCTTTGGCTGCCGCGGTACCACTCTTGTTGATTTCCCGAAATAGGAAATCCACTTATGCGCATCGTGTTTAGCAAGGAATGGGCATGAATGGCTGCTAAGCCAATCTCAAGCGTACACTCTATCGATGCGCTCCCCGATCACGTGGGGATTGTCCGTCGAAGCCTACGACCATCCAGACTCAAGCTGGATGATGTTCGGCTTCACCGCTCCCGGGCGAGCTTCAAGCCTCTTTTGACTGCGTCGCACCACCCCGCAGCTCTCTGGACAAAAGATAAGCTTTACTACTCCCGTTCTTCGCGTTTACTTGTATCCTGTTTTAGTGAAACTAAAAAGACCTGCCGTCTCTTGTATAAGAGACGACAGGCCGTAGCTTGTCGCGGTACCACTCTTGTTGACCTCAGCTGTTAGCTGAATGTCCGCTTAGAGCACTGATGATAACTCCGGATTGACTGTAACCTCGATCCTGTATATCCTCAGCACAACCCGATCACGGAGGCTACCCGTCAGAACCTAATTCAAAGTGCAGCGCTACACCGATTCAGTTCCACCGCTCCCGGGCGAGTTTCATTGGCTTCTCTGACTGCGTTGCACCACCCGCAGCTCTCTGGACAGATCCGACCGACTACTGTTCCCGTTCTTCGCGTTTATGATATTGTTTGTTAGTATAGTATGCCGGTCAGCAGATGTCAATGCTCAAAAAATAAAATTAATATTTTAATTTTCACTTAGGCTTGCCCAAATAGTAAAAAACGGCGCCCCAGGGAGCACCGTTATATTCCTCAACACTCAGTATGATTAGCCTTCGCTGCCGATGAAAGCATACCGTAGTATAATCAGCACAGCAAGCACCCACATCAGCCAGTGAACCTTATAGGTACCACTTTCTCTGAAGTTGGCAACCGTTGCAAGAATGACATACGTTACAATACCAAATGAAATACCGTTAGCAATATTGTACGTAAACGGCATTAAGGCAATGGTCAAAAACGCTGGAATTGCAACGACATAATCTTGAAAATCAATATCCTTGACCGATTGCATCATCAGCACACCGACAATAATCAGAGCAGCAGCCGTAGCCGACCCCGGAATCAAAGCAGCAATAGGAGCCAGGAACAAGGCCAGCAGGAAGCACACCCCTGTCGTCACCGCTGTTAAGCCTGTTCGTCCACCCTGTGCAACACCCGCAGCGCTTTCTACAAAAGCCGTCACCGTGCTTGTACCTACCAACGCGCCGCCACTAACCGCAACGGCATCGACCATCATCGCTTTACCGACTTTTTTGTTGCCTTCGGCTTTATTTTTCATAAAACCGGCACGATTCGCCGTTCCCACCAAAGTGCCAAACGTATCAAATAGCTCGACAAATGTGAACGTCGCGATCACCGATATAATTCCGACATTCATCAGCCCTTTAAAATCAAACTGCGCAAATGCCAGCTTGCTCAGATCCGGCACCCATGTGGTTTTGGCGTCGCCCAGCATGCCGAGATTAACCTGTCCCATGAAATACCCAACTACGGTTGTGAGCAAAATACCAAACAAAATGGCTCCGCGTACACGCAGCACCAGCAATACTGAAATCAGCACCAGACCGATGATACAAAGCACAACGCCTGGATCCTTCAAACTCCCCATATGAATAACCGTTTCAAACGATAATACATCCGTAAACTTGTGCGCAGGAATATCCTTGCCTGATTCAACCGCTACCGTCATCAGTCCGCTGTTTTTCAAGCCTATGATCGTAATAAACAGACCAATACCGACTGTAATGGCATGCTTCAAACTATCCGGCACCGCTACCAGCAGCAACTGACGTACCTTCGTGACGGTGAGCAGAATGAAGATCAATCCAGAAATAAAGACCGCCGCTAACCCCATCTGGAACGTAAACTGGCCTTGAGAAGATAAAATAACTGTTGCAAAATACGCATTGAGTCCCATACCCGGCGCTAACGCAACTGGAAAGTTCACGAACAGTCCCATTGCAATCGTCATCACACCGGCCGCTATCGCTGTTGCCAAAAACACAGCCATCCAATCCATCCCTGTAGCACCTGAGCCAAACGCACTAAGAATGTTCGGGTTGACCGCCAAAATATACGCCATAGTCATGAACGTCGTTAAACCGGCCATGATCTCGGTACGTACCGTGGTGCCGTTCTCTTTCAATTTAAAAAATCGATCCATTACCCCAAATCCCTCCAAATGGTTTCTTGGAACAACGAAAAAACTCAGCCCGATTTCTGCTAAGTTCGCAAACAAAGGCAATAACTACCATAATCCCCTAATCCATAACCAGTAAACCTGATATACGCCCCTTATTTTGCATAAGGAATCACTATAGGTGTCGGTTATCTTGAGGATAAGATGGTCATCCTTCGTTTGTTCGTAGCCAGATCATTTACGGTGATCTCGTAGAAACTTCCGGGCCTATTCCCGAAATTATACGAATCGCTATTTTCCTTTTGATATCATTTATTTTAAAAGCGTATGTCCAGCTTGTCAATCGATTTTCCGAACAATTTTAATAAAAATGCACCTTCTTGTTCGTTATTTATCCTGCAGCTTAACTAGAAAAGATCGCCCTGTATGGCCTTGTCCACCCTTCACTCCTTTTCATTCCTGAAATTCCATTTTCAAAAAAAAAGAGACCCACAGCAACGGGCCGCGGGTCTAAAGTATATATTTTAAAAGGGGGGTTGAGTACTAGTATAGGCTATTTACATGTAAATCAGATGAATATCAGATTACATGTTTATTACAAATTTATTCCCATTCAATCGTAGCGTCGTAGACGATCCGGTTGCCACCCTTCCGGGTGATTTCCGTGTATTCAATACGGACCTGGAAGCTAAGTAAGCTTATCCTGCGTTAGTCATATGAACAATCCGGTCACATATAGCATCGGCATCTTCTTTATCATGGGTAACGAGAATCGAAGTAATGTTTGCCGTTCGCAGTAGTTGACGCAACTCCTTCCGAATTTCCCCCTTCAGTCCGGCATCTAAATTACTGAAGGGCTCATCCATGAGCAATACAGCCGGTTCCGGCGCCAAAGCACGTGCAAAAGCAACACGCTGCTGCTGCCCTCCGCTAAGCTCGTGCGGATACCGCTTCCCATAGCTCTCCAGCTGTACAAGCTCTAACATCGCCTGCAGCCGCTGCTTACGTTCAGCTCTGGATAACCGGTGTAATCCGAACATAATATTTTGCGCTACAGTTAAATGGGGAAAAAGGGCATATTCCTGAAAAACCATACCAACGCCGCGGGCTTCAGGCTGAATGAATGACCTTTCGCTCACCATCATTGTACCATTGATCACAATGTTTCCTGAAGAGGGTACCTCCAGCCCGGATATGAGCCGAAGCAGCGTGCTTTTCCCGCAACCGCTCTGACCGAGGATACCAACCACTTCGCCCTGGTCCAACTGCATAGAGAAATCGTGAAGCACGCTCTCATTGCCTTTGGCATATTGAAAAGAGATACGGTTCATTTCAAAAAAAGTCATTCTGAATTTCTCTCTCCTAACCAGTAATAGAAATAAACAGAGATCATCCCAACGGCTATAATGAATAAGGAGGGAATGGAGGCTTGATGAATTTGTTCGTCACTGGCGTATTGGTAGGCTTTTGTGGCTAATGTGTCAAAATTAAATGGCCTCAGAAGCAGAGTGAGCGGCAGCTCTTTGACAATTTCCATAAAAGCCAAAATACAGCCTGTGAACACAGCTCCTTTGATCAATGGCAAATCGACCTTGAAAAAGGTTTTCGTAAGCCCCAACCCCAGCAGCCGGGATGCTTCCGTGTAACGATTTCCTATCTTTTCGAATCCCGCCTCCACAGAATTAAAGCCAACGGCTAAAAATCGGATCACATAAGCGAAGATAAGCATAAGCAATGACATACTGAGCACCAGCTTGTTCACCCCCCAACCGAACTTCTCATACAACCCGCCAAGCTGGTTATCCAATGAGATGAACACAGCAAGTACCCCGATCGAGAGAACGGCTCCTGGAATCGCGTACCCTGAGGAAATAAGTTTGGACAAAATAAGTGTAAAAGCGGAGCGCTGATAACGGCATACGTTAGCCACAATAACAGCAAAAAGCATCAAAACAACGATCGAAACCAGCGATATAAAAAGTGTATTGAAGAGAAGCCCCCAGAATTGGGAACTCATAACTTCCTTGTACGTCCATGTCGCCCATACACTCAGCTGAAGGACTGGAACCAGAAAAGAGAACGAAACAATAAGACCGCTTAAGATAACAGCTATAAGTGCAGGCATACCGTGTAGTCGCCTCCGGCTAAGAGGGCGGGTCCTGCTTGTTGAAGCATGATACCGCCTCCGTTTCCGAAGAACTCTTTCAATTATGAATAAGCCGATAATAAAGCTCATTAGCAGTGCAGCCAGCCGAATCGCCGATTCTACGTCATACATGCCAAACCAGGTTTGAAAAATGGCAGTAGTAAAAGACTGAATCCCAAAGTACTTTGTAACCCCAAAATCATTCAATACTTCAAAAGCGATCAGACTTACTCCCCCGATAATCGCAGCCTGCGACAGTGGCAATACAACCCTAAAAAAAATATACAGTGGATTTTTACCTAACAATCTGGCATTTTCAATGAAAGAGGCACTTTGCCTCTCCAGGAACATTTTTGTGATCAGATACACATAAGGAAATAAAAACAAGCTGAAAATAACAATGGCTCCCTTCATCGACATTATATCGAAATAGGCTTGATTCAGATTCCAGCCCAGAACATTGCGCATAAAAATTTGAACACTGCCTGTGTAACCCAACATGTTGGCATAGGTATAAGCTGCAATGTACGGTGGAACAGCGAGCGGCAGCACAAAAGCCCAAGTAAAAAAACGTCTGAGCGGGAAATCATAGGCGGCTATTAGCCAGGCAAGCGTTACGCCAATCAACACGGTACAGATACCTGTACCGAGCACAAGCCATAAAGATTGCATAGCATAATCCAGCAGTAAATAGTCCTTTATATGCTGCCAATTCTCATTAGGGGAATGAAAAAGACCTGTCACAATATATAAAGACGGAAGAAGGGCCGCGAAGGCCCCTATCACGCTTAATAAATTCCATCCGTTGCTATATTTCTTCAGGTTGCGCAGCCAAGCGGAAACAATCATGCTTACTTCCAGCCTGCCTTGTTAAGAAGTTCGGTCGCTTTTTTGTTATGATCGCCCAGCTTCGCAAAATCGATTTGTTGGGATTTGAACGTCCCCCAGGTTTTTAATAGCTCCGGCTTGTCCGCCGCTTCATTAACCGGGAACTCAAAGCTGCCTTGCGTCAGAAGGGTTTGGCCTTCTTTTGAAGTCATATATTCGATAAGCTTGATCGCGTTGTCTTTATTTTTGGCATTCTTGGTCAGACCCACGCCGCTAATATTAAGATGAGTACCTGTTGTGCTTTGGTTTGGGAAAAAGACACCGATGTTCTGGGCTACTTTGACTTCTTCCGCATCCTTGGACGCCAGCATTTGACCTACATAATAGGTATTCATAATCGCAACATCACCAACTTTGGCGGCAATAGCCTTGGCTTGGTCACGGTCTCCACCTTCCGGCTTGCGGGCCAGATTAGTAGCAATGCCTTTGGCCCATGCCTCAGCCTTTGCTTCTCCATCGAGTTCAACGAATGAAGCTACTAGTGACTGGTTGTACAAGCTCGTTGAAGAGCGGGCCAACACCTTCCCTTTCCACTTGTCTGTGGCCAGATCCTCATATGTAGACAATTGCTCCGGTTTAATCCGGTCCTTAGCATACACGATAACCCTTGCACGAGTGGCTATACCAATCCAGTTATTATCCTTGTCGCGCCACTGCTTAGGTACGTTCTGGTCAACACTAGAAGACTGAATCACTTGCAGTACACCGTTCTGCTTGGCATAATTCAATACGCCTCCGTCTACAGTAATGAACAAGTCCGCCTCTGAGCTAGCACCTTCACGCTTCAAACGTTCAACCAGCTCTTCGGCCGTACCTTTGATTTCATTGACTTTAATACCTGTTTGTTTCGTAAAAGCGCTGAATAATACGCTATCTACATCGTAGTGTCTGGCTGTAAAAATGTTAACAACCTGATCCTTGCCAGTAGCCGGACTTGCTGCTGGCGCTTGTGAAGAATTCGCCGGGCTGGTACTCTCTGCCTTTGGCTGTGGCGTGGAAGAAGTCCCACCCGTTGTAGGGCTTGAACCGCATGCGGCTACGATAAGTGACAGGATGATCAGCAGCATGGTACTGAATAGGGCTTGCTTTCTCATTTGAAATCTACATCTCCATTCGTTATAAAGTAATTGATATTAATACTCATTCTCAATGAGCAGACAAAAAAAGACTCCTCTCTCTTATGTACCTTAAATCGTTTGAGTTCTGTAAATGATAATGAATATCATTACCAGTTGAGCTCGACTATTTAACATTATAGCTTACGAAAATGAGAATTTGATGTGAAAAAAAATATTTCTTTACCTTATTGGTAAAGAAATACATACGGTTGTACCTTTATGTTCAATACTTTGCAATGTCATCGTTCCGTTATACATTTCTACCAGACGCTTGGCAATCGCTAAACCAAGACCATGTCCTCCCTGCCCGCTACCCCGTGCCCTATCCACACGATAAAAACGATCCATGACAAAAGGCATATCGGATTCGGGTATGCCTATGCCCGAATCGATTACTTCTATACAAGCTGCGTCTTCATTCACGGTGGCGCGTATGCAAATGGTTTTGCACTTCTCTGAGTACTTGAACGCATTATCCAACACAATGAGCAGAATTTGCTCTAGATGCTGGGCCGATATCACCAGGGATACCGACTTAAATGCTCCCAGTTCGGCTTCTAAATGAAACGTTGGGTGAAGCATAGCCATATTCCTAAGCATGGCTCGGATTGCTTGCTCAGGATCCGTCACTTCATAGTTGTAAGACGGGTCAAGTTTCTCTGCACGACTAAGTGTCAGAAGCTCCTGCACCAGCATTTTGAGACGAGCAATCTCTTGAATCGAAGCTTCTAGCGATTCCTCCAATATGGCAGGATCATTTTTTCCCCACCGCTGCAGCAAGGACAAATGCCCCTCTACAATGGCCACCGGAGTTCTCAGTTCATGAGAAGCATCCTCGACAAACTGCCTTTGCTGTTGAAAGGAGCGCTCCACTTGATCCATCATGGTATTGAACATGACCATTAAGGTAGCGATCTCATCCTGGTTATCGTTTGGCTGCATTCGCTCGTGCAGCCCTTTTTTCTTAATGTTCCGGATCGTTTCCGCCATCGCTTGTAAGGGCTTAAGTAATTGACCTGCTAACAGCCGTCCACCGAGGCCGCTGACTACTACAGCCCCCAGACCGCATATAACCATCACGTAGAAGAAGGCGTCCGTCAGCTTCTCGAAATTCACGATATTTTTCACAATTTCTACAGTCCCATTGAATCTGAAAATCGTAAGCGGACTTCTCATAATAACTAAACGGTCATTCGTTTGTTTCATCCCGATCAACTCTGTCGTGCTTACAGATTTAGCCTCCACCCACTGCTCTGGAATATCATCGGATACAGTCAGGATTGGCTCTCCCTTTTCATTCAGAACACGAATAAGCTGATCGCGGCGATTGATTTTTTCGAGAAAATTACGCAATTGCACGAATTCAGCTTCCTCAAAGGATACCTCGTTCTCCAGAAAGTAATTCAGAATCTCTCTCATATCCTGCTGTGTATTCGCTTCTTCCTGCTTGATCATCCATCTTTCCACAAAAACATATTGCACTATATTGTAAACCGCGAATAGCAAAACGAGCAGCAGGGTAGACCAAATTGTCAGCTTCCACTTCATCGGAACTTGAGCGAATCGTAAGGGTAACCTACTCATCGTCTCATCACATAGCCAATGCCGCGTACGGTCTGTATGCAGCTGTCCTCATTGGGATTATCCATTTTGTTCCTCAAGTAACGCACATACACATCTACCACATTCGTTTCCACCACAGCATCAAAGCCCCATACCATATCCAGCAAAGCTTCTCGGGCCAGCACCCGATTCATATTCCTCATGAAGGCTAAAAGCAGGTCATATTCTCTCTTAGTCAGATCAATGGTCCTGCCACCCTTGGTCACATTCCTTGAATCGAGATTCATTGTAATGTCCTGAAAAGTAAGAAGCTGCATCACCGTCTCCGAGCTATCTTCCTGTCTTCTAAATACCACCCGTATGCGTGCCAGCAGTTCCTTAATCGCAAAAGGTTTAGGTATGTAGTCATCCGCACCACTGTCCAATCCAGAGATCCGATCCTGTAGGCTGTCCCTGGCTGTTAGCATAATAAGCGGTGTTCTCTTTACCTCACGTATACGGCGGCACACTTCAATTCCATCCATACCAGGAAGCATAAGGTCTAATAAGATAACACCCCACTCCTGCTGCAAAGCCAGCTCTAACCCCCGCTTTCCATCATAAGCAACCGTCACCTCAAACGATTCATGCCGAAGCTCCAATTCAATAAAGCGCGATAAATTTTTCTCGTCTTCAATGAGCAAAATGGTTTTCATCGGCTCCCCCTTTTGTTTGAGAATCCTTATCAACTAGTACGGAGGTAATTATAAAAGAAAATGGAGAGTTCCACAACCAGGATGAACAGTAAAAAAAACTCGGCCTTTACGACCGAGTGATATTATTTTCCATTATGGACATCATTCTGAGCATCAGCTTGTTCGCGGTTGAAAATGGGTATCCTTTGCCCATATGGCAACCGTTGCGTGTATGCAGTCCGTGTTTCCAAATTGAATTGGTTACTGGCCCCAAATTTCGAGGTTTGTCTGAAATCCTCAATTAGTTCTTTGAAATTGGTCATAAAAAATACTCCCTTCTATTTGCTAAACATCGCAAATAAAAGAGAGTATTTTCTTGCACTCTATTGTTGCAGGTGTACGTGGAATCTCAGTATCGCCAACGCCGAAAACCCTTATACATCAAGGCTTTCAAGCGATTGACGACACTGATTTTTTCCGGCCTACTCCCACTCAATCGTAGCCGGTGGCTTGGACGTAATATCGTAAACAATACGATTGACGTTATCCACTTCGTTAACAATCCGTACCGAGATTTTCTCCAACACGTCCCAAGGAATACGTGCCCAGTCGGCTGTCATCCCGTCAATGGAAGTAACCGCACGAATACCTACGGTGTACGAATAAGTACGGGCATCGCCCATTACACCAACGCTTTTCATATTAGGCAGCGCCGTAAAGTACTGCCAAATTTCGCGGTCCAAGCCCGCTTTGGCAATTTCATCACGCAGAATCGCATCGGACTCACGAACAATCGTAAGCTTCTCCTCGGTAACCTCGCCAAGCACACGAATCGCTAGACCCGGACCCGGGAATGGCTGACGCCAAACGATTGCCGCTGGCAGGCCACATTCCTCGCCAACCTTACGCACCTCATCCTTGAACAAAGCACTCAATGGCTCAACGAGCTTAAATTTCATATCCTCTGGCAATCCGCCTACATTGTGATGCGATTTGATCGTTTGCGCTGTTGCCGTTCCGCTTTCCACGATATCTGTGTACAACGTACCTTGCGCCAGAAAAGTGAAATCGTCGAATTGAGCCGATTCCTCTTCAAACACGCGAATGAACTCCGTACCGATCAGCTTGCGCTTTTGTTCAGGATCGTCTACACCGCTCAATTTCCCCATAAAACGATCACGTGCGTCGATTTTGACCACTTTCAGTCCAAATTTGCCGACAAAGGTTTCCATCACGCTTTCTGCTTCCCCTTTGCGGAGCAAGCCATGGTCAATAAACATACAAGTCAATTGGTCACCAATCGCCTTATGCAGCAAAATGGCCACAACCGAGGAATCGACACCGCCGCTCAATGCACATAGTACTTTTTTGTCGCCAACCTGATTGCGGATATCCCGAATCGTGTCCTCGATAAAGCTTTCCATCGTCCAGTTGCCTTCACATCCACAGACCTCATACAGGAAGTTGCGAATAATGTCGTTACCGTAAATGGAGTGGCGTACCTCCGGATGGAACTGCACAGCCAGCAGGTTTTTACCTGGATGGCTCATGGCTGCAATCGGCGCGTGCTCTGTACCAGCATCAACAACGAATCCTTCAGGAAGCTCTACAACATGATCGCCATGACTCATCCATACGGTTTGCTGCTTATCCAGACCTTGAACCAGCAGACAATGATCGGCAAAATCAACCTCTGCCTTGCCATACTCGCGCTTGGACGCTTTTTCTACCTTGCCCTGAAGCTGATGCGCCATTAATTGCATCCCGTAGCAAATTCCGAAAATCGGAATGCCTAAATCATAGACAGCGGGGTCTACCAGCGGAGAGTTGTCCCCATATACACTGGACGGTCCTCCTGAAAATACGATACCTTTAGGCTGAAGCTGCTTTAATTTCTCAGCAGATGTATTGTAGGGAAGCAGCTCACTGTACACACCCAGATCTCGAATCCGGCGTGCTATCAGCTGGTTGTATTGGCCACCAAAGTCCAATACCACGATAATTTCATTTGGCTTGTCCATAATTTCCTCCTAAATAGGCTCTAAATCAATAGACATAATTATAAGCTTCCGCCAAGGAAAGGGCAATGCCCCTCCATGAAAATGATGAAAACCACAGCAAAAAGTTCGGCGTAACGCTGTTTTTAACCACAAAGCTTATGTTCACGCATCATTATTTAATTCTGCCTATAGACAGACTGAGTCGATAATTCCCATAATTCAGCAGATCATCCAAAAATTCATTCAGCCTCATATTGTCGTCCACGAATATACGCAGCCAGTAACAGCCTTCGCCAGTAATCCGATGCACTTCCTGCACGCGACTATCCCGCTGCACAAAATCCTGAAAGGTTTGATGGGAGACGGTTGATTTCATGTAAACGGTAATCAGGCCATGCAGTGACTTGCCGATTTTCTCCGGATTCCATTTTAACGTGTAACCTTCAATAACACCAAGTTCCTCCAGCTTGCGAACTCGGGCACCAACCGCCTGACCTGTTAAATGAACAATTTGTCCGATCTCCTTGTGTGTTCGGGTAGCCTTTTCCAGCAGACATTCCAAAATAAGCAAATCCACATCGTCGATTGTATAAGTGTTCAAGCTGAAGCTCCATTCCTTTCATCATGAAAAGGGAATCAGGAATTGTCTTTCATTTGTATATTCCCCAATAGCTCTTATTTCTCTACAATGTGTATAAATCCTTTTTAACTATACCTGGAGGTTATCTGATGAACATACAGCTTATACGTAATGCTACACTATGGTTGGAATACGGTGGAGAGACAATCCTCGTTGACCCTATGTTCAGTGAGGCCGGAGCAAATCCCCCTATTATCAACACGGAAAATGACAGACGTAATCCACTGGTGCCTCTTCCGATCGCTCTGGAAAAGCTGCTGAACCCCAGTCTGGTCATTGTAACACATACACACCTCGATCATTGGGACGTGCCAGCTATGGAGAAGCTGTCCAAGCAGATTCCACTCATTTGCCAGCCTAATGATCATGCGTCTATGACAGGCAGGGGCTTTCAGCATGTCAATCCAGTCGACAAGGAACTGCGCCATAACAATCTCACCTTGTACCGAACCGAAGGCCGTCATGGCACAGGCGACATCGGTCGGGCTATGGGGCCAGTCTCTGGCTTTGCTCTGCAGGCACCAGGCGAGCCGACCTTATACTTGGCAGGTGATACGATTTATTGCGAAGAAGTCGAGGCTGCGCTTGACGCCTACAAGCCTGAGTTCACGGTGGTCAATGCGGGAGGGGCACGATTTGTTACAGGTGATCCCATTACGATGACAGCAGCAGATATTGCTCAAGTTTGCCACCATTCGTCACATACGCAGGTGATTGCTGTCCATTTGGAAGCAATCAATCACTGTTTGGAAACACGAGCAGACCTTCGATCCCAATTACAAAAAGAAGACCTGATGAATCGGGTGAGCATCCCTCTGGATGGTGAATGGCTGTAACGAACCCTGGTTTTTCTGTGCCGTTCAACAAACCCTTAATAATTTGTGGATAAAAAGGGGTTAAATGTGGATGGATTGTGGATAAGTTGAGTTATTGATTCTACAACCGCAGGTTCATCCCCACTTGAACCTTCATCACCCCGTCCTCTGGGCCATAGGTTGCGATGCCGATTCTGAGCTTATCCAGCGTACCCCGCAGTGGCACATAAACGGTACCCTCCTGCAGTTCCATTTGCGGCAGATGGATCGTCGTTGTGGTGCCGTGGTCGCGTACACGCAGCTCTTGTTGGACAAAATCATATTCCAGCGTATGCAGCCCATAATGGGCAACAGCTGTTCGCTGCTCACCGCGCCATTGTATGTCGCCACCCAATGACTCCATTAACTGACGCAAAGGTACCTGATAGTGACCATCCTTGAAACGATAATGCTCGGTATCCAACTTAAGACTCTTTCTAGCCAGCAGCACTTCAAGAGGCGCTGCCGCGGTACGTGTATGATTCGTCAATAATAAACTCCCTTTGGTTCCGACAACAGTTGATGTGGATACACCACCGGCAGTTTCTTGGATCATTGGGCTGGATTCACTATGATTCGCCTTGTCTGCTGCCTGCTGCGCATGTCTGCTCTGTTCGAGAGCAGACATTGCCAGCTCGTGGACTTTGGCCTCAGCCAGTTGTTTCTCATACCCCGCTTCGCTTGATGGGCGCGGCTGCTGTACCTTACCCACAGCAAAATGCTTCGGCTGTACCGATGGTTGCAGAACAGCAAACACGTATCCTTTTTGCTTGAACAATCGTATAATTTCAGGCAGCGCCTTCACGGTTTGCTCGTGTCCGGTTCCATCGTGCATCAGCACGATAAGCTCATCCTGGAACGGCCCCTTGCGAACGGTCTGGATGATTTCCGATGCGGGCACGCCAACTCTCTTGGAATCACCGCTGTCGATATGCCAATCGTGCACCTCATACCCCGCCTGATCCAAATAATAAAAGTAAAATGCATCAAAATTACCGAACGTTCCGCCCGGCGCACGAATCAAAGATGGCCTGATATCCACAGTCTCAGCTAATATGTCCTCTGTCCGCTCAATCTGCTCCCAAAACGAAGAAAAGCCTTTGTACAGCTCACCATATACATGATTATATGTATGATTGCCAATAGCATGGCCTTCAGCCACCGCTCGCTTTACGAGGTCAGGATAAGCTTCCACCTGCTTGCCCAATACAAAAAACGTCGCTTTTACCTCTTCCTGCTGTAAAATATCGAGTACTTGTCCAGTCAGCTTGCTTGGACCGTCATCAAAAGTCAAATAAACGGTTGGCTGCTGTGGAGCCACGTACACTTTATCCTTCCAGACCCGCTCACCTTTTTTTAATTTCAGATAAACCTCATGAGAATCTGGCTCCCCCACCACAGGTTCTGTCTCGGCATAGATACGATTAGAAAAACAAAATAAGGCTGCCAAACAAAACAACAAATAACCCAGTATCAACCTTTTGTAATAGGTGTGTGAGCGAGCATGCAGGCCACTTGGCATTAGAAGTAACCCTCCGAATCATCCGTTATTTTACTAGACTATATGGTTCGGCTGCACAAAAAAGAACCGTACAGCCACAAGTGGCTGACGATTCTATGGTTCTGTTATTGGTCTATCTATCGTTATTGGTGCTCACTGCTCACTTATCCTTCATTTGCTTGAAGCTTGTCATAACGGCATTCAAATTGTTGACCCCATCCGCATTAGCAGGCAGTGGTGAGTCGGATCGAATCGCTCCGACTATTTTCTCCAGCAAGGATTCTGTAACGAACGAGTTGGCTGTGCTTGCGGTAAATACCGCTATCAGATTTTGCTTGGGCAGCACATAGATGCGCTGTCCACCTGAGCCCGCAGCATAGAACATATTAATGCGATTTGCCGTTCCTTTGGATTCAATATTTTTCAGCCACCAGAAGTAACCGTAGCTGCCCAGTGAACCATCGGCAAATTCCTGATCATCATGCTTCTTCAAGGTAGCTTCAATCCATTTGGTAGAGAGAACCTGCTGCTTATCCCAAAGTCCATTGTGCAAGTATAAATATCCGATTTTCGCCAAATCCCGTGCTTTCATATGCACCGAGAAGGCGCCAATATCAATATTTTGTGGATCGGCATACCATTCCACGTCCTTAATGCCGAGCGGTGCGAACAGCTTCTGCTCCGCATATTTAGCCGTTGGCATATTCACAGCCTTTTGCAAAATAGCCGACATCAGATGCGCATTTCCGTTGCTGTAATTAAAGTCCTTGCCCATCTTCCCAACCAGTGGTTGATCCAGTATATATTTGACCCAATCGCTGCTGTCGACCATTTCGTTGGAGGAGCGCTCTCCTTCATTGTCCCATTTCAGCCCTGATGTCATCGTCAGCAAATTTTCAATCGTAAGCGCGCCTTTGTCCGGACTGGTCGCAACCGCTTGAGGCAGCACCTCCGACAGCTTTTGGCTCACACCCTTTAATTTACCTTCATCGATCGCGATGCCTGTTAGTGCTGAGGTCAAACTCTTCGTAGCTGATAAAATATCCTGAGCTACATCAGGCGACGCATCTGCATTATAGCCTTCAGCCAGTATATAACCGTTACGTACCAGCACAAGGCTATGGATGTTGTTCCCCGGAACCTGCTTCATTACATCGGCAAGCGCCGTCGAATCCATCCCCTGAGCCTCAGGAGTCGAGCTCTTCCATTGCTCCGTAGGCCAATAATCAGGCTTTTTTAATTCCTGAAGCTGCTTGATGATCTCACGGTCCGAGTATACATCCGCTTTGGTTTCCTTTTGATTCCCGCAGGCGGTGGTAACAGCAAGCATTACCATTACCACCAACGTACAGGCAGCTATATATCGGCTCTTACTCGAAAGATACCTCATCTCTCTACCGTCCTTTATTTATATAATAATAGCTTATTCTTCTGCCGCTTGAAGAACTTCGGTCACATGATTTTTAACCTTAACCTTGCGCCACTCCTTAACCAAAATACCCTGTTCGTCAATAAGAAAAGTTGAACGCACCACGCCCATATATTCTTTACCGTACAGCTTCTTAAGCTGCCAAACGCCAAACAGCTCACTGACCCTATGATCGGGATCGGACAGCAGTTCAAAGGGGAGATCATACTTGGCAATAAATTTATGATGAGATTTCAGATCATTCGGACTGATTCCCAGTACAGTTGCATTCAAGGCGTCAAATGCTCCGTTGGCATCGCGAAAATCACAAGATTCCTGAGTGCAGCTGGGTGTCAGATCAGCCGGATAAAAATAAATAATAAGTTTTTTTCCAAGATATTGCTGGAGGGATACAAGCTCGCCGCTGCTCGAGGGCAATGTAAAATCAGGAACCTTTTGTCCCACTTCAAGCTGTGACATTCTTTTATCCACCTTTCCTATGTACGAAACTTGCATTTGTACGAACCCATTCTATGTACAAACCAGGATAACCGATATCGGATATCCTGAGCTGTGAAATGCTTGAGATCTTCTATTCCGGCTTGTCTACCATTGCCTTAAAGGCTTGAAGTGCAGCAGTAAGTCGCGCCTCTCCCGCAGCATTAGCAGCTAATGGCTGGTTCGATTTGACCGCCGTGGTCGCTTTGAACAGCATACCTTCTGGCATGTAGTCTTCCTTCTGGTTATTGCCTGTAAAAGCCATAATCAGATTTAAATCGGGAACTACAAAGATACGCTGTCCACCCGAGCCTGCTGCATAAAAAGCATCATGATCAAGTATCGCGCTTCCCGAATTGGAAACCGGCTTGAGCCACCAAAAGTATCCATAGCCGCCGCGTGTGCCATCTGCGTAATTTTCAGCTACACGCTGCTGAACGGATGCCTCGACCCATGAGCGCGGTACAATTTCCTTGCCTTCCCATTGACCTTTTTGCAAATACATCAATCCAAACTTGGCCATATCCCGAGTCGTAAGCTGCAAAGACCAGGCCCCAATTGAATATCCTTGCGGATCGACTCCCCAGGACATATTCGTAATGCCGAGCGGGTCGAACAGCTTGGATTTGGCATACAGGCTGATCGGTACACCCAGCGCCGTCTGCAATACACCGGACATCAGATGTGCATTGCCATTACTGTAGTTGAATACCGTTCCTGGCTGGCTCGTCACAGGTCGCTCCAAAACATACTGCAGCCAGTTCGGTGAATCCGCCATTTCATTGGAGGAACGCTCACCTCTGTTGTCCCATTCAAGCCCCGAAGTCATCGACAGCACCTGTTCCACCGTTATATTGCCTTTAGCCGCATCACGCTCAATACCAGGGAAAAAATCCTTTAGCTTCTGGTCCACACCCGTAAGCACATGTTCGCCTATCAGCATCCCTGTAATCGCGGATGTCACGCTTTTGGTCACGGAATAGAGCGGCTGCCGCGTGTCTGCATCCACTGCCTGACTATAACCTTCTGACAATACATATCCATCCCGAATCAGGACGAAGCTGTGCACATTGTGATCCTTGAAATCCTCGACCATTGCCGCAATGGACGCCGAGTCAACTCCATGCTCCTCCGGTAATGCAGTTTTCCAGCCTGCTGTTGGCCAATAATCCGGCGGCAGAATGCTTTCCATCGACTGCACCACCTTTTGCCCCGAATAGGCTGTCGGTTCCCCCTTGGCAGGGGTCTTACTACAGGCAGCTGTAGTCAACAATATCGCACTTAATAAACAAATAGCAGCTGTACGCAGCCCCACCAACGACCGACCGACTCCATTTTCGGAAGCTCTTGTGGATCGACGGCCTTTATTCTCTAATTCTGTATCCAGCATCCCGCTTCCCTCCAAATCCTTTCTCTATACGTTCAGTATGTAGGGTTATGTATTTCTGTCCAGATTAGTCATGAACCCCTCTTTTTAAAACTATAGGCCGAATTTATGAAGAAAGAATGATGCGAAGCTGAATATAACCTGAATTTAACATTAAAATATTTCCAAATGTACGCATGTACATTTCCGTTGATAAAAATACCTCCCCCACTGTTCAGGTAGAGAAGGCTGTTCAGAAGCGGAAACATTTACGATCCTGCTCCGCGGTAACGCTTGACACCAATGTTCCAAACCGTTAAACCGAACGCCAGGAACACCAATCCGACAAGAGGTGTCAGCAAAGCAAAACCTCCCCAGTTTGCACGATCCAGAAAATACGCAGCCGGGAAAAAACCGACAAAACCAAACGGTAATACCCAAGTCAGCAAGAAGCCAAGCAGCTTGTTGTAAATCGTCATCGGATACCGTCCATAGTTCTGCAAATTGTAGATCAATGGTAAAATTCCGGTTGGGGAGTCCGAGAAAAACGAGGTGGCGATAAAGAAAATATAGATGCCCCCGTAAATCATGATCGAACCGGCCACAAGCACAATCAACACCAAAGGATCATACCAGGAAAGAGTTAGACCCAGATGTGACCACGAATACATCATAATTAAAAATCCGGTCAAGGCGCTGAACAAGGAGGACGGATCCATATTTTCCAGCATAAGCTGTACCAAATTGTAAGCGGGCCGGGTCAAAATTCGATCCATTTCCCCCTTCACAATGTATTTTTCCGTAAATCCCCACAGACTGAAGAAGGCGCTGAATATACCGAACGGAACCATAAAATAACCATACACGAACAAAACCTGCTGCTCGTTCCACTCGCCAATCAATTGTGTATGCTGAAACACCACCAGTATGAAGAACAAATTCAATCCATTAAACAAGAGATCAGACAATACTTCAATCCAAAAATCCGAACGGTAGCTAAGACGTGTCTTCATATAATTTTTCAAATAATCAAGCACCAGGCCTGCATAAAATGCCATACGATCAACCTCCCTGCACGAACAGCCGTGTCCGAGCGCCGCGCCACAGCAAAGCTAACGGCACAATAAGCAGCACGAACCATAAAAGCTGCACACCTAATACTTCATATACGGCGCTGCCGGTCACTTTACCGGTAAATACGGCGCCGGGCAAATACGTAATTGCCTGAAACGGCAGCAGCTTCAGGACCCCTTCAGCCCAGCCAGGGAAAAATGAGATTGGCACGACCAATCCGGAAAACAAGTCAACCATCACCCGCTTCATCCGCATCATGCCCTCATTATTTTCCAGAAAAAAAGCAAATAGCCCAGTTATGATATTAATTTGTGAATTAATCAGGAAGCTTAGAAATAACATAATCATAAAGACAACCCATATTACCGGATCGGTAGGCAGCTTAACCGGAAACAGCAGCGAAACCACAACCATTCCCGGAGCCATAAACAGAAACAGCCGAAAGATGCCCTCACCGAAGCCCTGCATCATTTTCACAATAATATAGTTGTAGGGGCGAATAAATTGAATCGCAACACTGCCATCCTTGATTTCACTAGCAATTTCGCGATCCAGATTGTTAAAATAGAACGCCCGAGCCATCCATGAAACGGCTACATAGGTCGTCATTTGCGCCACCGTCATACCGCCCAGTGTCTCGCTAGTCCCGTAGATCGCCTTCCACAAAAAATAATACGCACCTATGTTAAGCGCATAGATGATAATTCCGCTGTAGTAATTGACGCGATAAGCCAGCATCATGAGAAACCGCATGCGGATAATCTCCATATAAGCGCTAAGCATGCGAGTTCACACCCTTTTCCTCCGCTGCTTGTGCGGAATCGTCTTGCAGGGCGGGCTTGGACTTCACTTCGGCAGAACCGGATTTATAAATTTCCCTTACGATGTCATCTGTGTTCGTTTCGGTAATTTTGATATCCTCAATATTCATCACACCGACTACGCGGCTGAGAACATCGGAGACGTTGGCACCATTTTGCGGAATCCACACCCGGGCAGTCCCTTCATCATCTGCTGACCAATGCACGTCCATACCTTGTGTCAGCTCCCTCAACCGGTCAAGCTGTACGGCTTCGGCAAATCGCATAATGATATCTTTACCCTTGCCCCATTTTTCTTTCAGCTCGGCGAGTCCGCCGTCATATATAATACGTCCATCATCGAGCATGATGACCCTGGAACAGAGTGCTTCAATGTCCTGCAAATCGTGCGTTGTCAATAAAATCGTTGTTTCGTAACGCTGGTTCATCGACTTGAGAAATTCGCGAATTTCCGTCTTCACTACAATATCGAGACCGATGGTCGGCTCATCCAAAAATACAATCTGCGGGTTGTGCAGCAAGGATGCTGCCAGCTCACAGCGCATTCTTTGGCCCAGACTCAGCTTACGGACAGGCCTGTTCAACAGATCCGCGAGCTGCAGCCGTTCAACCAATTCACTTAAACGAGGCTTAAAGTCAGCTTCAGAGACACGATACACCTTTTTCAACAGCTGGAACGACTCAATCACGCCGATATCCCACCATAGCTGGCTGCGCTGACCAAATACAACACCGATCCCTTTCACAAACGCTTCCCGCTCTTTGTAAGGGATGTAGCCATTCACCTTGATACTGCCGGAGGTAGGAACGAGAATACCCGTCAGCATTTTGATCGTTGTCGATTTGCCGGCCCCGTTCTCGCCGATATAACCGCAAATTTCCCCTTTGTTAATTTGAAAGGAGATGTCCTTGACCGCTGTAACTTGGCTGTACTCCCGGTTGAACAGGTCACGTACGGCCCCTTTAAGTCCTTCACGCGTTTTCTGAATCTTGAATTCCTTACGTAGGTCATTCACTTCAATGGCAAACATAGCTTCCTCCTGTTGAAAATCATTTCAGCATATTTATGTACGGAAGTTCGACAAAATATCCGATTTCATGAAACTTGATATCAATAAAACAAACGAACTATAATTAAGATAGAAAATGAAAACAGAGAAACATTTCCTCCTTGACTGAGGTATGATTCTGCAGCTTTTTCAAACCCTATATATGTTATGATACACGAACCCGGTACAAATCAAAAGCAAATCGACAGAATGAAAAGGGGGCGCACAATGATTAGGAAATTGAAGTGGTCGCTGTTGGCTATATGTCTGCTGCTCTTGTGTGGTGTCGGATATTATACATATGCTTTTTTGAATTTCGCCAATCATATCCAAAATAAGCCAGGTTCTGGCAATAAACCACTCAGTACCATGTCGACAAAAAACACGTCGAAAAACGTCGAAACCTATTTGCCGCCGAAGTGGGAGGGCAACCAACGTGTCAATGTTCTGCTGCTTGGCGGTGATTCACGGGGTATGAAACAAAACGAGGTGCCGCGTTCAGACTCCTTAATTGTCGCTTCCATAGATCCAATAACCAAAAAAGCACACCTCTTTTCAATCATGAGGGATACATACGTGAAAATACCCGGGTACGGTGAGGACCGCATCAATGCGGCCTATGCTTATGGCGGTGCTAACCTGACGATGAAAACGGTAAGCGATCTGCTTGGCATCCCTATCCAATATTACGTATATACCGATTTCAAAGGGTTTATCGCACTAGTGGACGCCATTGATGGCATCGATATCGATGTAGAGAAGAATATGAAATATTCGGATGCTGAGGATGGCCACGAATATGATATTAATTTAAAGAAGGGGATGCAGCATCTCGATGGCAAAATGGCGCTGCAATATGTTCGCTTCCGTCATGATGCCTTAAGCGATTTCGCTCGTACCGAGCGGCAGAGGAATTTTGTTCAGGTTGTTCTTAAAAAGATGCAATCTACCTCTTCCCTTCTCAAAATCCCACGTATACTAAGCAGTATTGACCCTTATATACAAACCAATCTGTCTACGACAGATATGATTAAACTTGGTTCACTCGGTTATGAGGCGAAAACCGAAGGCTTGATCAGCCAGCAGATTCCTCCATCCGAGCTGCTGCTTGAAAAGAAGGTTGGAGGAGCAGATGTTATCTCGGTAAATCGGGATAAGCTGCAAGTGTTCATCAAGTCACTCTTGAATGGACAAGACTCAAAAACAAATATGACGAAAGACGTGAATAGCAAAAACAATGTCGTAGAAGCTGACCAGCGAGCAGGTACCAGTTCCAGCAAAAATGCAACTGTGACAAATAAACCTGTCTTACCTGCTGCAACAGCTCCAAGCAATAAGCCAGCGGCAGTCAATAAGCCCCAATCCAGCTCGAATCCATAGTGAGCATAGAATTACGTAAGAACCCCATAAATATCCAGACTATTATCGCATCCGCAGTGAAAGCTGCTCTACGCCACTCTATAGTGGATGGGGCGGCTTTTCCTATAGAATTGATTTAATCTATTTTTCCAAAAGGAGCTGTTTCGAATGATCCCTATTTATACTGTTGATGCCTTCACCTCTACTCCTTTCTCTGGAAATCCGGCAGCTGTCTGCATCCTTCAGGAATTCCCTGATGACGACCATTGGCTGCTCAAGGTGGCCAAGGAAATCAATCTGTCCGAAACCGCCTTTTTATGTGCAATGGGAAATGGCAGCTACCGCCTGCGTTGGTTCACACCTGAAACCGAGGTCGATCTGTGCGGTCATGCTACATTGGCCTCTGCCCAGGTCATATGGGAAACAGGGGCTGCCTATGGAATCGAGCAGCTTCGATTTCACACCAAGAGCGGGGTGCTGACAGCCAAGCGATTGAATAATGGAATCGAGCTGAATCTCCCTGCAGAGCCTCCTGCCCCTGCAGAAGCTCCCCCTCAGTTGCTTGAGGCGTTGGGCAGTGTAACGCCTGTAGCCATTTATCGCAATCGTCTGGATTATATTGTGGAGCTTGAGTCAGAAGGAGCCGTACAAGAACTAAAGCCTGATTTCAAAATACTTAAAAACCTGCCCAGTCGGGGCTTGCTCGTCACAAGTAGGTCTGATAACCCGGATTATGATTTTGTAGCCCGCTGCTTTTTCTCTCCGGTAGGCGTCGATGAAGATCCGGTAACAGGCTCTGCCTACTGTGCATTGGCACCCTATTGGAGGGACAAGCTGGGCAAGAGTACAATGACAGCCGCTCAATTATCCGAAAGAGGCGGTAGGCTAAAACTGCAGACAGCCGACAGTAGGGTACTGATTCAAGGACAAGCCGTTATCGTAATTAAAGGGCTTCTGCTCCATTAAACTTCCTGATACCTATCTTACATAATGAAGGAGCTTTTCTATGACTGAACCTCATACTAACAGCCAGGCCGGACCGCGTTCCGAGTATTTGTACAAAGAGGCCCTCCAGCACATCGTTGGCGGGGTCAACAGCCCATCCCGCTCCTTCAAAGCAGTCGGTGGTGGTGCCCCGATATTTATGAAACGTGGCCAGGGTGCATACTTTTGGGATGAGGATGGCAAAAAGTATATCGATTATTTGGCTGCATACGGCCCCATTATACTTGGACATGCCCATCCGCACGTGACAGCAGCCATTTGTCGTGCCGCTGAGAACGGTACCTTATTCGGTGCACCGACAGAGCTAGAAATTACCTTTGCACAGATGCTCAAGGCCGCCATCCCCTCATTGGATAAAGTGCGCTTTGTCAATTCCGGTACTGAAGCTGTAATGACTACCATACGTGTCGCTCGTGCGTTTACTGGACGCAGCAAAATTATTAAATTTGCAGGCTGTTATCATGGTCATTCCGATCTGGTGCTGGTCGCGGCAGGCTCTGGACCGTCCACACTGGGTATACCAGACAGTGCAGGCGTACCGCCCAGCATAGCAAGTGAGGTCATTACCGTTCCTTATAATGACATTGAAGCGCTGAAGGAAGCACTCGACAGATGGGGCGACGAGATTGCTGCTGTGATGATTGAACCGATTGTCGGCAATTTTGGTATGGTTATGCCGATACCCGGTTATCTGGAGCAGTTGTGTGCAGCTACACGCAGCAATGGTTCTCTCGTCATTTACGACGAGGTGATTACCGCATTTCGCTTCCACTATGGCTCAGCGCAAACCTTTGATGGCCTTCAGGCAGCAAGCCTTTCAGCCATCGAGCCAGACCTCACGGCCCTTGGTAAAATCATCGGCGGTGGACTGCCGATTGGTGCCTATGGTGGCCGTAAGGAGATCATGGAGCAGGTAGCTCCCTTAGGTCCGGCCTATCAAGCCGGGACGATGGCGGGGAACCCTGCCTCCATTTCTGCAGGCATTGCATGCCTGGAGGCACTGCAGGAGCCGGGCCTTTATGACCGGCTCAATGCACTGGCAGCCAGTCTCGAAGCCGGACTGGCCCAAGCCGCGCGCAAGCACGGCATTGCGCTGACGATCAACCGCATCCGCGGGTCGTTGTCTACCCACTTCTGCGATCATCCTGTGAGTAATTACGACGAAGCACAGGACACGGACGGCGAACAATTCGCTCGTTTTTTCCGATTGATGCTTGAGCAGGGGATTTGCTTAGCACCTTCCAAATATGAGGCCTGGTTTATGACCGCTGCCCATACAGAGACGGATATTACGGCAACTATAGCAGCGGCAGAGCATGCATTTGCCGTTATGGCAGCTAATCGATAACAGTACGCCCTCATCCATAACCCCAAATAACGAACTATTATCTGACTAAGATAATAGTTCGTTCGCTTTTACAGAGATCGAAAAAAGTTATATTTTTCTCTTTATTCACCAATTATGCACAATAAATAACGCTTACATCTGCGTTTTACCTATAATGTTCTATTGTGCCTAGCGCTATTTCGTGATATCCTATCTATACTCTGTTTCTGGTAAATTAGCAGATTCTTGGGCTTTCAAGCAATATTCCAGTTCAATTTGTTGCTTATTTTATCAATCCCGGGTTTTACGTCTCCTTTTGGCTATACGTATTTCTATTCGCTTACAATCTGTTGCCTTCCACTCTTTATACAGGAACAATGAATTTTTATTCATTTGCGGTAGTTGGTAAATTTGTCCGCTTTCCTTCTTCTGATTTAATTCTTACAGCTTGCAGCTCGCACGCTCACGTATCGTTGAGACTTAAGCCACAACTTTTGATTGGGAGGTGATGGTCAGCCTGCTGACCACTAACATGAATGAAGCTATGCGTAATGAAGGACAATTTCGAGATTTATTAGCTGTCGAGCACGACAGCTGCGGGATTATTTGTATTATAGAAAAGGACGGTTTTCCGTCCAGAGACAATATTCGTAAAACCATTGATGCCCTTGTCAAGCTGGAGCACCGTTCAGGCTTTATTAACGGGGAAGGGGACGGTTGTGGGATTTTAACTGATATTCCACGTGCTCTTTGGGAACAAAAGCTTAACGATGCAGGTTTGGATGGTAAGCAAGCGTACAGTGAGCAGTTCTCCGTCGCTCATATATTCGTACCCCGCAAGCTTGACATCTCTGTCAAGGATATGCAAAGCGGCATTCGTGAGCTGTTTACCCAGTTTGGTGTTGAAATTATTTTGGAGCAGGAAGATCAGGTAGACAGCAGTGTACTTGGCGCTAATGGCCGTGCTGACGAGCCTACCTTCTGGCAAATTGCCGCCACCTGTAAAGTGCAGGAGCAGAAGACCGCTGACCGCTTATTCGAACTTCATACAGCGATCGAACGCCGTTATACCGTTCATGTAGCTACACTTAGCAATGTCACCGCGGCCTACAAAGTGATGGGTGCTGCGAGCATCCTGCCTCTATATTTTAACGATACACGTGATCCGTTGTTTGCGGCTCAGGTCACTATCGGCCACAATCGGTTTTCTACCAATACGCAATCCAGCTTTTTCCGTGTGCAACCCTTTTCCCTGCTCGGTCATAACGGCGAAATCAATACCGTGAAAAAGTTACGTCTGGAAGCAGACTTGGTGGGCGTTCAGCTCGTAGACGGCGGTAGCGACTCTCAGGATATGAATCGGACCATCGAGACCTTCATTCACCGTTATGGTATCAGCTTGTTTGAAGCCATGGAAATTGTATTTCCTCCGATTATTAACGAAATGAAGCTGTTCCGTCCGGAATTGCAGGATTTATATGTGTATTATCGTCAGGTATGGGGTCATTATGCTCAAGGTCCTGCCGGTATCGTATCTCGTTATGGCAATGAATGTATTTTTAGCGTGGATGCACTTGGTTTACGTCCGGTATGGATGGTTGAAAGTGAAACCTCACTCTACTTCTCGTCCGAGCAGGGTGTCATTACGGTCAGTGAAATGGTTGCTGATCCGAAGCCCATTGCACCCGGCGAAAAAGTCGGCGTCGTCCTGACACCTGGGGAGCATGTTCAGGTTATTCCGTACTCCGGTGTTCAATCCCTTGTTTATGATCGTGCAAGCGAACGCGTTCAATTCACAGGCTTGCGCAAGCATCTTAAGAATATGGAGCAGCCTGACGGTGAGGTGCCTGCAGCAGAAGCAGCACCAATCGTTGATGCGATTTACAGTGCTTTTGGCTGGGACCGTGAAGGTATCCAAATGATTGAATCGATCTCGGAAACCGGTGCTGAGCCTATTCGCTCACTGGGTCATGATGGTCCCCATGCCTGTATCAACTGGGAACGCACGAATATTCCCGACTTTATTAAAGAAAGTGTAGCCGTTGTTACGAACCCAGCGATTGACCGCGATCGCGAAATGGAGCACTTTTCCACTCGTATTATTGTCGGTCCGCGCCCAGGCATCTATGAACAGCCTGATCAACGTTTGCGTATAGAATTACTTACACCTCTGGTGCTTGAAGGAAGCAATGCCGAAAACTCCTTTACCGAACTGAATCAATTAAGCCTGGAGCAAATTCGCGCATTATTCTCCGCCCAAGGTGAGCATGCTGTCGTTGTATTGTCCACCACGTTTGCACGAGGCTCTTCTTTGAAGGAAGCCTTGAATGCACTGGCAGCAGAAGCGGTGTCCGCAGTTCGTAACGGTGCTATGCTTATTATTCTGGATGATGCCGATGCTCATCAAAATGATCGATTATTCATAGACCCACATCTTGCTGTATCCCAGGTCGATATCGCCCTGAGAGCAGAAAAGCTGTCCAACGGCCATAATCTGCGCCGCCAAGCTACCCTCATTTTGCGCACAGCTGCTATTCGCAACCTGCACGATATTGCCGTTGCCTGTGGACTCGGTGCCGATATTTTGTCCCCTTATCTCTTGTTCGCTACCGCATCCGCCAAAAACGGCGCACCGGCGGCACGCAAGGTGTACAGTGCTTTAACCAAAGGCTTGGAAAAAGTCATTTCGACCATCGGTACGCATGAGCTTCGCGGCTATACACGTTTCTTCTCTTCGATTGGCCTCAAGCCGGAGCTTGCCGATGTACTTGATATTGTTAACTATTTAGGTAGTGAACAGGCTGGTACCGGTTTTGCAGAGCTGGAAAAGGATGCGGAAGCCCGTTATCAGGACTTCTCCAATCCAAAGGCCAAAGCGGCACGCAATTTCCACTTCTTCCAAAGAATGTGGAAAGCATTGGGTGAAGCTGCTGCAGGTACCGCTCCTTACAGCGACTATCGCGATAAGCTGCGCGAGGAAGAGCAGCGCAACCCGATTTCGATTCGTCACGTTGCCGACTTTAATTATGATAAAGCTCTTCAGGAAGGCCGCAAGCCGCTGGAGCCTTCTCAAGTGGATATCGGCGTTGGCGGACATAGCCTGCCAATGCTGATATCCTCCATGTCGTTCGGTTCGCAGAATGAAACAGCGTTCCGCGCTTATGCCGAGGCAGGCGAGCGGTTGAATATGGTCACCATGAACGGTGAAGGCGGAGAAATTAAAGATATGCTTGGCCGCTACACCAAAACACGCGGAGCGCAGGTGGCTTCCGGTCGCTTCGGGATTAACATTGAGCTTGCCAATGCAGTAGCTTTTCTGGAAATCAAAATCGGTCAAGGCGCCAAGCCAGGTGAAGGCGGACATTTGCCGGGGTCCAAGGTTACTGCCAAGATCGCAGCAGCACGGAATGCGACTATCGGTTCCGATTTGATATCTCCATCCAATAACCATGATATTTATTCTATTGAGGACTTATCTCAAATTATTTCCGAGTTGAAGGAAGCTAGTGGACGCAAAGCTAAAATTATCGTCAAGGTTCCTGTCGTACCAGGCATTGGGACGATTGTAGTGGGGGTAGCCAAAGCAGGTGCGGAAGTTATTACCTTGTCAGGATTTGACGGCGGCACAGGCGCGGCACGTATCCATTCCTTGACGCATGTAGGCTTGCCGACCGAAATCGGTACGAAGCTCGCGCACGTGGCTTTAATTGAAGCCGGTCTGCGACATAAGGTTGAGCTTTGGTCTGACGGCGGATTGAAATCCGGTGCTGATGTCGTCAAAATGATGATGCTTGGCGCCAACCGCTGTGGCTTCGGCAGTATCTCCATGCAAGCAATCGGCTGCACGACCTGCCGCGGCTGTCACCTGGATACTTGCCATGTAGGGATTGCCACTCAAATTGATTCCATGGAAGAAGCCGAAGAAAAAGGCTTGCGCCGCTTTGTTCCTCGTGTCTATGATACGGCTGTCGATTCACTTGTACGATTGTTCGGCGGTATGGGCGAAGAAATTCGTGAAATCGTCGCGCAGCTTGGCTTCCAGCACGCACAAGAGCTCGTTGGACGCTCTGATTTATTGCAGCAAATCAATGGTCTCGATAAAATCGACTTAAGTGAAATCCTACGGCCCGCGCCTGTTTCCTTTGCAGCTGCCGTGGATGCCCAAGCAGCGGCTGTTTCCGAGATTTCATCGGATATCCGTATTGCCGCAGGTGCAGAAGGGCAGGAGTTCTTCCCTGACTCCCTGAGCTTCCAGGCTCCTATTCAGCGCAACTGGTCCAAGGTCGATGCCGAGTCCCGAATTCTGGGTACCCGTTATGCCAGCCACCGCGTAAGAAATCGTTTCGACGGAAGCTATGAGGCTCTACCGACGGTATCGTTGAACTTGACGGACGGTTCTGTACCAGGCAATGGTCTCGGTGCTTTTAACGCACATGGCTTGCAAATTACTGTACACGGTGGTGCTGAGGACGGGGTTGGCAAAATGTCGTTTGGCGGCAGGATTGCCATTTTGAAATCACCTAGCCATAACAATCAATACATTAACGGCTCCGTAGGTAAATCGTTCGGTTACGGTGCCCAAAAAGGGCTGTTCCTTATTCAGGGCAATGCCGATAGCCGTGCCTGCATCCGCTTTTCCGGTGCCGATGTCGTATTTGGCGGTGAAATCAATACGCCGCTTCAGGATGAGCTGGGCGGTATCGCGAGCCGTGCCAATCTGAAGGGCTTCGCCTTTGAATATATGACTAATGGCCGCGCAGTAGTGCTTGGTGATCCAGGCCCTTGGATTTGCGCAGGTATGACTGGCGGCGTGATATACCAACGTCTCGTGCCTGAAATGGGCTTGGATGAGCAAGCCATCACTCGCCGTATTGCCAAAGGCGCCAAAGTCAAGATCGAAAAGATTGGCGCGCAAAGCAGCAAGGATTTGAACGAGCTGCTTACCGCCTACCATCAAGAGCTGCTTGGTTCGGGGCAGCAGGATGCAGCTGACACGGTACAGCATTTGCTGAACAATCTCGAGACCAGCTTTGTACGTATTGCGCCAGTTGGCCTGCAGGCTGATCAATCTGTAGCGACTGAATAAAAAACACTTAATAACCAGACCATCCACGTCGGAGCTAACCCTCCTTGGCGGGATGGTTTTTTGTTTCAAAGTCTACTACTGTTGGTATAGTGTATATAATAGTAGCTTGCCGAGATCCATCCCCGGATCACGCGCCTGTCTTATCGCCTTAATGTGCTCACGATTTAATGAATCGCATTTGACCCATTGGCAACACTAATAAATTAGGAGGGTTGTCAGTATGGAAAACGAACCGTATCGGAAGAGCCGTAAGGAAGATCATGAAATATTTCCCTGTACCTGGTATGCCATCGGTTGGACCAAGGAGATAAGGGCGGGACAGAAGCTATTAAAAAAACGGTTGTTAGGACGCGACCTGGTTCTGTTTCGTGACGATCAGGGAAAGCTGTGTGCCCTGCATGCTTATTGTCCGCATCGTGGTGCTGACTTGTCATTGGGCAGCTGCAAGGACGGACTATTACAGTGCGCTTACCACGCATGGAGTTTTAATAATGAAGGGCAGTGCGTCGATATTCCCGTCCACCCAGATCGCGAAATCCCTAATTTTGCCCACACGCGCTCTTACCCGGTTTTGGAAAAAGCCAATTTGATCTGGGTTTATCCGAAGACCTATCAGGAGCTGGCTAAAGACCCCCTTCCTCCACTGGAGCTGTATCCGGTTCTCGAAAATCCTGATTATATGATGGCTCCCTATGATGCGGTATGGAAGGCTCATTTGACACGTGTGGTGGAAAGCGTACTTGACGTTGCCCACCTGCCTATCGTTCACAATAAAACGATCGGAAAAACATCCCGCAAGGAGATCAACATTGAATTTGAGGCCACGGAAGATACCATTCGGATACATAACGGCAGCGCCTTTCTCGATTACCAATTTCCAAATCATTGGCTTCTCTCTCCTGTCGATCAGACTAAGCGCAGCCAATTCATCAATTACGTAACATTTACACCTATAGATAAGGAAGTTACTGCCACATTTGGGGTTGCAGGACGTAATTTTGCCAAACTTCCGGGCGTGAGCCTCATATTTTCCAAGTACAGCAGCAAGGTCCTTAAAGAGGATCAGTTCATCGTGGAGAGTCAGCATCCCCGTCCCATTCCTGATGCTTTACGAATGGAAGCCCATGTCCTGGCCGATGGTCCGCAGGTGCGCTTCAGAAATCGCTGGTATTCGTTTTTAACGGGTGATCCGAATTCACAAATATCGATCAGCCCAATCCAGATCTAACAACAGCAGAAAAGCAGTTATTCTGAAAAAACATCTTTTATGTATGTATAGGAATATGTTGAATAACTGTGGTATTGACCGTGGTGGCTAAACAGCTTTACGGGGATAGGTCTGAGGATATTGAACTTACTTACAAAAGCGGTCCCGAAGCACAGAAGGTTCTAACGCGGTAAGGTAAAGCATTGATTGAACCTGTTCGCATGAATCCTACTAATTTTCAACTCTTAATCAGCAGACTGATGGAAACACTCGGCCCCCATCCCCTGCTGATCATTAAAAAAATCATCCTAAAAAACAAAATACAACCCCGATTACTGTTTGGCGGCTTGATAAGCCTCAATGTATTGGGCTGCCTTTTTAGCTACAAGACTGTAATCTCCTGCTTTTAACGCATCGGTAGTCAAATCGGAGCCAATTCCTACTGCAACAGCTCCTGCTTTAACCCACTCGGCCAAATTGCTTAGTGATACGCCACCGGTTGGCATGATATTCGCTTGCGGCAATGGGCCTTTGATTGCCTTGATTGTTGCTGGTGAATATAGATTGCCTGGGAACAGCTTCACAATATCGACACCAAGCTCCAACGCCTGTTGAATCTCCTGGATCGTCATCACACCTGGCATTACCGGCACTCGGTATCGGTTGCACAATGTAACTGTAGCCGGGTTCAGAGCTGGCCCTACAACAAACTCAGAACCGCTTAGTATGGCGATGCGCGCCGTCTCTGGATCCAGAACTGTACCCACGCCAATGATAGCGTATTTGGACGGGTCTTGCGCGGAGCTGGAATATTTTTTAGCCAGCTTCTCAATCGCTTGCAGTGCAAACGGAACAGTCATTGTGACCTCAATAACTTTAATACCGCCCTCAATGGCTTGCTCAGCCATCTCAACTACTTCATCAGGTGTTTCTCCGCGCAGAACCGCGACTACACCTTCCTTGCAAATTTGCTGTACAAGCTTGATTTTTTTCATGTTGGATCATCCTTTTCATTGTACTTTATCCTCCCAAACCCTCCCTATAGGGAGGGCCCCAAAGGACGCTGCCCTCTGGACTCCCTTAGCACGTATGCGATAGGGTTGGGTTCTCGGGCCGCTTTCGTCCCTATGGGACACGCTGGACTGATGGTGTGATGCTGGTATGCGTGACTGCCTGTTCTCGGGGCGCTTTGGCCCCTTCGTGACAAGCTTTACTTTCGGTGTGATGCTGGTATGCGTGACTGCCGGTTCTCGGGCCGCTTTCGTCCCTATGGGACACGCTGGACTAATGGTGTGATGCTGGTATGCGTGACTGCCTGTTCTCGGGGCGACCTACCGCTCTACATGCTTCACATTATTAAGTACGGCTTCAACCTGCTCCCAGGTTGGGATACCTTCCCAATCGCCTTCCATTTGCACAACCATACTGCCAATCAGGTTGCCAAGACGAACAGCTTCTACATGTGAATACTCTTTTAACAATCCGACAATAAATCCCGCACAAAAGCCATCGCCGGCACCAATAGTGTCTACGACCTGCTCAACTTTGAAATAAGGTACGGACTGAACAGAATCCTTCTCGACTACATATGTTTCATCATCTCCACCTTTTACAATGGAAACAGCATTTAATTCTCTTAATTTCACTACGATCTCTTCAAAGCTCTCCGTTTGGTACAGCAGCTTCAGCTCGTCCAATCCAGGGAGGAAATAATCCGCTTCTTTTGCCATCTCCAGCAGCACTTCACGGGCTTCATCCAATGCCCACAGCTTCAGACGCAGATTCGGGTCAAAGCACACTTTAACCCCATGATTACGCGCAATTTTCATCGCCTCAATAGCGGCTTCGCGGCACGATGCGCTGAGAGCAGGTGTAATGCCCGTCACATGGAGAAACTTCGCCTGCTTGATATATTCCTCGCTCAGGTGCTCCGGCTTCAAGGTGCTGGCAGCAGAGCCTTTACGATAGTAGTACACGGAAGTTTTACCTGAAACGACCTCGCGAAGCATCAGTCCTGTGGGAGCCTCCGATGTCAGCTCGACTTGGGATACGTCAACGCCCTCACCGCGAAGTTTTTTCAATATAACCTGGCCAAATGGATCCTTCCCCAGACGGCTAAACCAGCCTACACGATGCCCGAGACGCGCAACTCCGATAGCTACATTACTTTCTGCACCACCGAACAAGCTTTGAAATTGCGAAGAATATTCAATTCCCTTGGAATTTGCCGGCATCATTAGCGCCATCGTTTCACCGAATGTGATCAGCTCCGGCTGAAACATTTGAGTCCGATTGGAACTTTGTTCATTTGCCATTATCGATTCATCCACCCACCGTCGACACACATTACGTGGCCGTTCATATAATCAGAAGCTGACGAAGCCAGGAACACTGCTGGGCCTTGCAAATCTGTTGTCGTTCCCCAACGACCTGCAGGAATGCGCGCCAAAATTTGTGCGTTGCGATCTTGGTCGGCACGTATAGCAGCCGTATTGTCCGTATCCATATATCCAGGAGCGATCGCGTTGATCTGCACGCCTTTACTCGCCCATTCATTGGCCAAAGCCTTGGTAATCCCTGCTACTGCATGCTTGGAGGCTGTATAACCCGGTACATTGATGCCGCCTTGAAAGCTAAGCATGGAAGCTATATTGATGATTTTACCGGATCCTTGCTTGATCATCTCGTTACCCACAAGCTGACACAAAAAGAAAACGGCATTCATATTCAAATTAATCACATCGTGCCAATCCTGAGCAGCATGCTCAGCCGCAGGCGTACGACGAATAATTCCCGCATTATTAACTAAAATATCAATTTTACCAAACACTGAGAGCGTTTCACTAACGATCCGAGGCAATTCTTTTTCGTCAGACAAATTGGCTACAATCGTATGAACCTTACGTCCCATAGCTTCGATTTGCTGCTGTGTTTCACGATTCCGATCATTGCTCGTAACTATCGCAATATCAGCGCCTGCCTGTGCCAAGCCCAATGAGATTCCACCGCCCAAGCCTACTGCTCCACCCGTTACGATGGCTACTTTACTCGACAAATCAAAAAAACTCATCTTTACACCCCGTTCGAACATTTTATGTGCTATCCGGAAAGCTAATATAGTTAGCTGTCTGCCTTTCTTATTATAAGTGAAGTACCTCTGAGTTGCCAGACACACCTTGAAAATTCACAAGTGCTTATGGAAAAAAACCTGTAATGATAGCAGGCCCTAATCTGATACGCAATATAAAAAGCCGCGATAGCATCGCGGCTTTAATGGTTAATCATTACGTTCCAGGAGGGATTCGAACCCCCGACCCACGCCTTAGAAGGGCGTTGCTCTATCCAGCTGAGCTACTGAAACAAGAACGATTTATAATATATCACAATTACGAAGAGGATGCAAGCCCTAAATTATTAAGGATTAATCGGCATTTTACAAATAAAAAAACCTTGACATAAACATCAAGGTTCTTCTTTAAGCTCGAAGCGGGTGATGGGAATCGAACCCACGCTATCAGCTTGGAAGGCTGAAGTTCTACCATTGAACTACACCCGCAAAGACTGGCAAACTCATAAGAATTTGCTGAATATCGGGACGACACGATTTGAACATGCGACCCCCTGGTCCCAAACCAGGTGCTCTACCAAGCTGA